>JAYPLH010000204.1:0-3599 GCA_038365355.1 Fidelibacterota bacterium | reverse complement strand
TTAAACGTGTTATGATTCTTGTCGTCATAGCTTTGATTCCTTGTTATATATTTGGAGCAATCAATGTTGGGTATCAGAAATCTCTGACATTTGGCTACTCATCCTCTTGGATAGAAAATTTGTTTACTGGATTAATTTCAATTATACCAATTATAGCAGTAACTTTTGCATCTGGTGCATTTTGGGAGCTGTTATTTGGTATTGTTAGGAAACATCCAATTTCAGAAGGATTTTTGGTGACATGTGCTCTTATACCTTTAACTCTTCCCCCATCAATCCCCCTTTGGCAGGTTGCGGTAGCTACATCATTTGGAATTGTTATTGGTAAAGAAATTTTTGGCGGAGTCGGAATGAATATTTTCAATCCAGCTTTGATGGCAAGGGCTTTTCTGTATTTTACTTACCCAGTTGATATTTCAGGTGACAAAGTATGGGCTCTTGCTCCCGATGGGTATTCAGGTCCTACAGCCTTAAGTATTCCTGCAGGACAGACAAACGCTAATGCTGTAGATCTTTTGAATCAAGCAAGTTCTGATTTAGCGTTTGATTTCTCTTGGATGAATATGCTCTTAGGCTGGATCCCAGGTTCTATTGGTGAAACTAATAAGATTATAATTATACTTGGTGCAGGGTTTTTAATTCTGGTAGGTATAACCAGTTGGAGAGTTATGGTTGGATCTGTAATTGGTTTATTTGTGATGGGATATATCATGAATCTTTTATCTCCATATTCAAGTAATGCGATGCTTTCAATTCCCCCTCATTATCATCTTGTAATGGGAAGCTTTTTATTTGGAACAGTTTTCATGGCTACAGAGCCTGTTACCGGAGCTCATACCGATTCAGGCAGATGGATATTTGGAATCTTAGTTGGGGTCCTAACTGTAATTATTCGCAGTGTGAATCCTGCCTACCCTGAAGGCATTATGTTAGCGATTCTTTTAATGAATGCCTTTGCTCCATTAATCGACTACTTTGTTGTTCAAAGCAATATTAAAAAAAGAATGGTTCGATATGCACAGTAATAAATATACTCTTGGTTTTATGACTATTGTAGCTGTAATTCTTGGGTCATTTCTTTCAATAGCCGCTGGCTCTTTAAAAGAAATTCAAGAATTGAATGTTGAAAACGACAGTAAAAAGAATATTCTATCTTGTCTAGGTTTTAAAGAGGATCCTAAAAGTCCATGGGGTCCAGATGAAATTCAAAATAAGTTTAACAAAAATATTACAGCTATCGTTTTGGATATCAATGGTAAAAGTACCGATCTTGATCCAAAAACTATTGATGCTGAAACAGATGAGAATAACTTTCCTATTTACATAAGTAAAGTTGATGATAAAATAGAAGGATATGCAATACCCATTTCAGGAAAGGGATTATGGTCTACACTGTATGGATTTTTTGCTATAGAACCTGATGGAATTACTGCAAAAGGTATTACTTTCTATGCTCACAAAGAGACTCCTGGACTAGGAGGAGAAGTAGATAAAGCTTGGTTCCAAAATAATTTTGTTGGAAAAAAATTCATTAATGATCAGGGAGAACTTGTTGGTATCAAAGTTGTGAAAGGAAAGGCAGATCCAAATAGTAGCTATGAGGTCGATGGTATTTCAGGTGCTACCATCACGAGCAAAGGTTTGGAATCTTTCCTTGTAGATGACCTTAAGAAATACGAATCTTTTTTAAAAAATGTTAGGGAAGGATAAGACATTGGATTTTCTAGATAAAAAATCAAAAGTAGCTTTGACTGATCCATTAATGAAAAATAATCCGATTAGTTTGCAAGTATTAGGAATTTGTTCTGCACTTGCTGTGACAGTTCAATTAAATACTGCTGTAGTTATGACCCTTGCAGTGGTGGCTGTTTTATCTGTCTCCAACACAGTAATTTCATTGTTAAGAACAATGATACCTGGTAAGGTAAGGATCATTGTACAATTGTCTGTTATCGCTACTTTAGTCATTTTGACCGATCAGATTTTACAAGCCTACATGTACGACATTAGTAAACAACTTTCAGTATTTGTAGCCTTGATTATTACTAATTGTATTGTCATGGGTAGAGCCGAAGCTTTTGCAATGCAAAATACACCTGGAAAATCTTTTTTAGATGGGCTGGGTAATGGTCTAGGTTATGGTGGTATTTTGATTTCAGTTGCCTTTTTTAGAGAGTTATTAGGTAATGGATCTATCTACGGATATACTGTAATTCCAGAATCACTTTATGCCGCAGGCTATCAAAATATGGGAATCATGGTTTTATCTCCTGGAGCCTTTATTATCCTAGGGCTTATTGTATGGGTTCATCGAATCGCAAGTGGGGTGGAAGAGGACTAAAAAATGGAACATTATATTAGTATACTTACCAAAGCAATTTTCATTGAAAATATTTTACTAGCTTACTTTTTAGGTATGTGCTCTTTCCTTGCCATATCAAAAAAAGTTGACACATCCATCGGTCTTGGTTTTGCAGTAATTTTTGTATTAACGATAACTGCTCCTGCCAATTGGGCCATTCACAACTTCCTACTTAAAGAAGGCGCATTAGCTTGGGTTAATGCTGATTTTGGTGTTAATGGTACGAATGTAATTGATCTAAGTTTCCTAAATAGTATAATTTTTATAGCTGTAATAGCAGCTATGGTACAACTAGTAGAAATGACTTTAGATAAATTTGCTCCAAAATTATATATTAGTTTAGGAATATTTCTTCCTTTAATTGCTGTGAACTGCGCTATCTTAGGTGGTTCGATGTTCCTAGTTGAAAGAAATTATACATTTGTTGAATCTACTGTATACGGTTTTGGATCAGGAATTGGGTTCTTTTTAGCTATTGCTTCCATGGCAGCTATTCGGCATAGAATTAGGTATTCCAATGTGCCTCCTCAGCTTAGAGGCGTGGGAATTACCATGTTGTTAACCGGCTTAGTCTCAATGGCGTTCATGGCCTTTTCAGGAATCGATTTATAATGGAACAAATTTTTCTTAGCATTTTAGTTTTTACCGGACTTGTTTTAATCCTTGTCTCTATTTTAAACTTTGCAGAAAGTAAGCTACTTCCTCAAGGAGATATTAGAATCAACATCAACGGTGAAAATGATAAAGATATTGTTACTAAGCCTGGGGGCACCTTGCTCACTGCATTAGCAGGGCAGTCCGTTTTCTTGCCTTCAGCCTGTGGAGGCGGGGGAACATGTGCGATGTGTGAATGTCAAGTGCTTGAAGGCGGCGGTGACATTCTACCAACTGAAACAGGGCATATCAACAGATCTAAGGCTAAGGATAATTGGCGATTGGCATGTCAGGTAAAAATCAAAGAGAATATGAAAATTAAGGTTCCAGATGAAATTTTCAGCATTCAAAAGTGGGAAGCAACCGTAGAATCTAACAATAACGTTGCAACCTTTATTAAAGAACTCGTGTTAAACTTACCTGAAGGTGAAAACTTAAATTTTCAAGCAGGTGGATATATACAAATTGATATTCCCGAATATCATAATTTGAAGTTTAGTGGATTTGATGTAGAGGATGAATACCATCCAGATTGGGATCAGTACAAAATTTGGGATTTAGTAGCCAATAATGATGAGCCTGT
>JAYPLH010000203.1:0-3606 GCA_038365355.1 Fidelibacterota bacterium | reverse complement strand
TCCGTACTATAAATGCTTGCTGGAACTGGGGTTTAAAACAAGGTCTAATCACTAAGGCATACAAGCTTGAAGGAGATACAAAAGGTGAATCCAGAAACAGAGTACTAAGTAATTCTGAGCTCAATACTCTCCTTGATGAAATAAGGGATAATCGCTTTAATCTGTTTGTCAGATTCGCTTACTACACTGGTGCTAGAAGCGGTGAAATACGCTCTATATCGAGGGAAAACATATTCTCCAATCACATAGTCGCATATGGTAAAAGTGGTAAGAGATTAATTAAGCTGAATAACCAAGCTCAGGAGATAATAAGTGGTCTTGATGAGCTCTGGGATTATAGCAAGGACTTCGTATCACACAAGTTCAAGAAAGAAGCCAGAAGGCTTGGTATCCCTGATATCAGATTCCACGACTTAAGGAGAACTTTTGGGTATAATTTAATCAGGCAAGGCAGACCTATCTATGAAGTAAGCAAGCTACTGGGTCATTCATCTGTAACCACAACGGAGCGTCACTATGCTCCTTTACTTGCTACTGAGATTGATGACTTTGTGTTATAGGTTAATGGGGGAGTGTAATGCTCCCCCTATAAACAAAAAACCCCACGAATGTGGGGCTGTATTTTTCCATGCTATTAATAACCTTCTTCTTTCAATCTATTATACAATTTTGGATTATATTTTTTACAGTCTCTCATAAATTTTGCTATATACTTACCATCACCTTTGTCGAAAATTTTCATGAGTTGTTCCGCTTCTGCGAGACTTGTAGTTTCATATCCGACGCGCTGAGTTTTATCATAAGATTCAATAAAATCATTCAAGGCTTTTTTAACTTTTGGATGATTTTTAATTTTTTTAACTCTTTTTTCATAAATTTTTCTGTTTATTACTCTAAACCAATTAAATATTCCATCAATAGTAGAATCCTTGGTTAGATAGCTGATGAGCAGATGTAATATGAAATATATGCCAAAACCAATTGCCGATAAAATTAATATGCCTATAAATATGTCCAATAGACCGACCTCCTTTCAAAAATAAACATATCTTACAAATTATCCCATAAACAAAAAACCCCACAGTTGTGGGACTTGATGAAGGCTAAATAGATATTAATTAAAATGGAGATTCCGCGCCAAAATCTTCGGCCAATTTTTTAAGATTAAATTTTTCATTTTCGTTTACGCCATCAGCTTCGGCTAGTTCAGTAAACCAATTAACTAGAGTTTGTGCAAACTTTGGATTAAACCAAGATAGATTTTTTATATGATTAACACAAAAAGTCATATCGTAGCCAATTTGGTCCTCACCTTTAGCCAATGATTTAGAATAATAGTCAAATACTTTCGCCATCTTATCCTTTACATCTTCTTTTGAATAAGAAATTTCTTCCCAACTAGCAAGGGTTGAGACTAAGTTATCAGCCTTATCATTTATAACTTTACCTTCATTTTTCGTTAAATCCCAATCTGTAGTATGTGCTTGAGCGTACATTAAAAAAATTATACAGTCTACCCAATCCATATCACCTTTTAAATTTAAACTGTCATTCATATTTACTTTTCCCTTTTTTTATTTCATTTTATTTATCAACAAAAATAACCATCATCCCACAAACATAAAACCCCAGGAATGTGGGGTTAGATGGTTAATATTCAAAATATAATCTGATTTAAAAGAATTAGACAATTACTTGGTTCACCAGATTATAAAAACAAACTGCTTATCATTTACAGAAATAGATATTTGTGTAATTTCTGATTCATCAAATTCCTCTTCTCTGTCATCAATATTTAAAGACCATCCATTGTCTTCAAGTTTTAGCACGTCAATTTCTCCATCTTCATCTAATATTTCTTCAGGAATCTCCTCATCCTCCATTGAACAAGGACCTGGGTCATAATTATCATATTGATAACTATCTGTATTTAAAAATTCTGTACTTTCACCCAAAGGTTCGACAAATGAACTATAGTCATCATTTTCTATGCTATAGTTAATAATATCAATTAATTCTTCGTTTGTTATATAATTAGAATCAACTAAACGAGTATGCGAGGACCATTCAAAATTTCTGTTATAACAAATGTAATCGTCTCCTTTCTCATACTTCACTGATTCGATGCCAGCCACTGTACCATCATATAATAATTCTATGCTGTTGTTAGTACCTTTTTTAATAGCCTTTTTAGTGGCCTCTAATAACTCATTTAATTCTGATTTTTGTTCTTCAGTCATAGTCTATCCTCCTTTTAATTCTCCCTAAATCTAATCATCATCCTATAAACAAAAAACCACACGAATGTGGGGCTTGGTGGTGGATTAATCTGCTACAGATACATTGATATTATCTTTAGTGACTTCAATAAAAAGCCGTTGCTCTGTATTTTCAGTGTCCTCAAATAGATAAATTGTATAACTATAATCTCCGAACATTTCAGCTAGTTTTTTATAGAAATCATCACTGTAAGGAGTACCATTTGTAGACCATCCTGCTCCTGCACCTTTTGTAACAGCAAAAAAATTAGAAGAAGCGACATCTTGGCCTGAACCATAATTATTTTCGTCATAAGGTACTTCAAAATCATCACCATCTCTTTCTTCATCCTCAAATTCAGGAAAAAATAGCACCTTTTCATCTTGCTCTTCTGCAATCCACTCTTCGTCAATTTCTTTTCCATATTCAGTTTTAATTGAGTTCCATAAATCTTTATTTTCATCTGAAATATCTACATATGGTTTACAACACATTGATTCTAAAATAACAGTAATGTTTGCCATTTCTTATCTTCCTTTAATTCTCTTCAAATATAGCAATCATCCCCTAAACAAAAAACCCCACGAATGTGGGGCTTGATATCAATCATCAAAAGAATAAGTTGTAGTTGACCAGACATATTCTTCATTACAATAAAGAATTGCTTTATATATTTTTGATTTAATATCCCTTGGTGATGAGTCACTTTCAAATTCATCTCTATATCTTTCAATATCCTCTTTAATTTCTTCTTGAATTGCTTTGACTTCTTTTTCAGTTACTAAAGTCCGCAATGTATCCCAATCTTCATTTTCGACATACCCAAAATGTTCGATATTTTCATAAGATTCACTTTTTAAATCATCGATACTTATTTTAAGTATCTGAATGCTGTAGTCTGTGAACTCAAGTTCTTCAGCATAATTTTCACCTAAGTATTGTGATAACCAGTCTGTATCTATTTTATCTTTTATTTCATTTATTGATTGGCTCATTTTTCTATTTTCTTTTTAATTCTCCCTCCCCTCCAATATAACCATCATACCATAAATAAGAAACACGGAGTTTTAATCAGGGCGAGCATAAGGTACTATTTTATCACACCTACAACAAAAAATATGAAAAAAAACTTAATTTTTCAGGTTTCTTCCTTTTGGGTTTTCGTCGTGAAATGGTAAATTTAAACTATCAACTTCATTGAAAATTCAGACACTTTAATCAGCCAACGAGCTCTGTGGAAGTAACCAGTTACCTCACGGTTCAGAAGTCGGATTATCTGGGAACACTTGAAACAACAAGCATATATTTTCCAGGGTTTTCTCCGATAGTGTCGAAAATGGCTCAAAT
>JAYPLH010000202.1:0-3608 GCA_038365355.1 Fidelibacterota bacterium | reverse complement strand
TTTTGGTGTTGGTCCTCAGATGAATGATGATAATCGACTATGGGATGAAATGCTACCGGGATATTTTAATAATTCTATCCAAAATACTGATGCAGACTTTTTATTTAGCTCCGGATATTTTCCGCTTTTGAAGCAACAAACCGAAAGATTTTCCATTGCATTATTATTTGGGGACAACCTCCCTGACCTACTGAGAAATAAACAAACTGTACAAACTATTTATAACCAAAACTATAATTTTGCAAAAGCTCCAGATCTCCCAAAAGTTTGGGCTTTTGCTGGAGATGGATATGTTACTCTATATTGGGATGATAAGGCAGAATTTTCTCAAGATAGAATTACAGGTGAGGATTTTGAAGGATACAAAATTTATAGAGCGACCGATACAGAATGGACCGATTCAGGTACAATAACAGATGCTTTTGGATCAATTAAATTTAATGTTCCAATTAAACAATTTGACCAAATCAATGAACATGAGGGATTTTTCCCTGGTAGCATTGATGGTGTCCAGTTTTACCTGGGAAATAATAACGGTTTAGTGCATACGTGGACAGATTCAAACGTCATAAACGGCCACCGTTATTTTTATGCGGTTACAGCATATGATCATGGATCTGTTGAGAAAGAAATTTTGCCTGCAGAAACATCAAAATTTGTCACCATAGATAAAGGTGGCAATGTCAATTCTGCAAAAAATGTTATCGCTGTTACACCTGATGCACCCGCAGCAGGCTACCAAGCACCTCCTCCCAGAAGAGATGTTTATTCTGTCAATCTTCCTCATGGGACTGGTAATATCAGATTATCTGTTGTTGATCCAACATTATTGCCTGATGGATTAAACTATCAAATCCACTTTAAAGATTCTAGAAATAATGGATTTGATGATGATAATGACTGGAGTATAGATAGTGATGATATAGGGAGCGATGGCTGTCCCGATGAATATGAAGATGGATTAGGGGGCTGTTTAAACGATTACTCTAACGTTGCAGATGCCAATAGCGATAATTGGAATGATTGTGGTGCTGATGGTGTTTGTAATGAGTATGAAGAAGGATATGATCCCGTAAATAATTTGGATCCAAATGGCGATGATTATGACTACGAAAATAACCCATTAGGAACAGAGAAAAATAATTTATATGAAAGCGGTGAAGGTACTGAATATAATAGTATTGCTGATATAGGAGAGCCTAACCTAGATCAAAATGATCCAGATGAGCTACAGCGGTCTACAAGCCATCTTATGATTGTTAAACATTTATCGGATTCAATAACTGATACTGTCGTTCCTTGGACACAAGAGATCTATAGTGACAAAGCAATTTTTGATGGAATGTTAATTGAAATTGATAATGACCTTAATGTGACAGAATATAAAAAAATTTCAGGGTTCTACCCTCAGCCTGATTTACCTTATGAATATAATTATTTACCAACGGAGTTCAGCGGAATCACTACAAAAGGTGTCAAATATCCTAGAGATATAGCTCTTGTTTTTAGTGATAGTGCTGATCATCAAACTCAAGAATTAAAACTTATGAGGGATAATGGTGCCGAAATTAACCTACCTTCTCTTAATGTAAATTATAAAATAATTGATAATACATATCCCGACCTTGATATTGAATTTGCTGTAATAGATCAGGTATGGAATTATTATGCGATGGACACTACACTTATAAACTCAAATGAGGTCATTCCTGAATATGTTTATGACCCAAATGAATTTAATTATTTAGAGGTCATAGACACCGTGCAAGGCGAATGGAGTGAATTTGGATTCATTCCTGGCCCATTTGGTTCAAGCTCAGGAATTAAAATATCTTTGTCTAAACCCGGGTATTTTTCATATGCTGACAGAATAATTATCATTGAACAAAATGGTGATACTTCTTTTGTATCATGGTATATAACTCCTGGGCATGATAACATCCCTAATATTCATTATCCTAAAGATGGGGATACTCTAAAACTATTCTGCACCAAACAATTCTCAAGTTCAGATTTATATGAATTTGTATCTATTGGAGCGAAACTAGATTCTGAAAAAATTGATAGTCACAACTCAAAAGTTAAAGTTGTTCCTAATCCATACGTAGCAGGAGCAAGCTGGGAGGGTAAAAACCCTTACTCAGATGGCAGAGGCCCTCGATCAATTCACTTCAACCACCTGCCTCCTAATTGTAAAATAAAAATCTTTACCTTATCTGGAGAGCTGGTAAATACATTGTACCATAATTCTTCAATATTTGATGGGAGTTTTGAATGGAACATGCTCACAAAAGATAACCTTGATATTGCTTATGGCGTCTACATATATCACATTGAAGCGAATTCAAACTCTATAAACAGCTTTAAACCTGTATTAGGAAAATTTGCGGTTATCAAATGAGAAACTATCTAATACAATATATGGTTATCACGGCTTTAAGTATTTCCGCTATTTTTGCGCAAGCGGTATCCAAGACAGGTACCTCTGCTGGCCAGTTTTTAAAAATAGGTGTTGGATCAAGAGCAATTGGTTTAGGAGGTGCTTTCACAGCAATAGCTGATGATGCCTCATCACTTTACTGGAACCCTAGTGGCATAGCCAACAATAAAACATTATCGATTTTTGTTGATCATTATGATTGGATTTTGGATATCGAAATGGACTTCATTGGCTTTATTATACCCCTAGGCAGTGCTGGAAATTTAGGAGTCTCGACAAACTACTTGCATATGGGAGAAATGGAAGTAACTTCAACTAAAAACCCAGAGGGTACTGGGGAAAAATTTTCTGCAGCTTCATATTTAGGTCAAATTTCTTATGCAAGAAACCTTACAGAACGTTTTTCACTGGGTTCATCAATAAAGCTTATTAAAGAAAGCATTTGGAATTCTACTGCTACTGGAATCGCAATAGATATTGGAACGCTTTACAAGTCTACGTTTCCAGGATTAAAACTTGGGATGAGCATATCCAACTACGGAAGTAAGATGAAAATGGATGGAAGAGATCTATTAATTCAAACAGATTTAGATCCAAGCTTAGAATCTGACCCTGAGAATTTAAACTCTAATCTTATGACTGATGAGTTTGACCTGCCAATGATCTTTAGATTCGGAATGTCATTTTCCAAAAAACTTAAAAATGGTTTTGGCACCATCCTTGCCATAGATGCGATTCATCCAAGTGATAATACTGAAAGCATAAATATTGGTACTGAATTCAATTACAATAATATTGGTTTCATTCGCTTTGGGTATAGAAATCTATTCAAAAGAGATCTAGAGCAGAAACTATCTATCGGTTGCGGCATTGCTTTAAACTACAGAAATATTAAATATCATATTGATTACAGCTACACAGATTTTGAAATATTAGGGTCACCTCAAAAAATTACGATTACATTTGTTTTAAGGTAATCTGTTTACTAAATTGCTATAATACACATAGTAACTCTGTTTAGAGTTACTTAAGTAAATCTCATTATAATTATACAAGAAGGAGATAAATAAATGAACAAAATGATATCAAAAATATTTAGTTTCATTTCTGTTGTAAACTTCCTATCAGCATCTCAAGTTACATTGCATGTAGACATGAACGGACAGAC
>JAYPLH010000201.1:0-3609 GCA_038365355.1 Fidelibacterota bacterium | reverse complement strand
TGGACGATATGAAACCGTATCTAAAGACGATGTATGGTAAAGATTTTGATATTGGCATTGGTGTACATTGGGGGAGTGCTGTTGTTGGTGATATAGGGGCAGGAGAATCAAAAAGATTTACTGCAATTGGTGACTCTATGAATTTTGCTAGCAGAGTAGAATCAGCTAATAAACAATTTAAATCTCGGGTTTTAATCTCCGATGAAGTGTACCAGGAAGTTAAAAATAATGTTATTGTAAAAGACTATATGCGAACAATGGTAAAAGGTATTGAGGGTCGAGTTACATTGCACGAGGTTGAACAAATCCATTTAACAAATGAAATTGAAAAATTGAAGAATGTTAGTAAGACGGAAGATGGATTAAATTGGAGGAAGTGCGAGAAAGTAGAATCTTTCGATTCGGATCCACAGCAAGTTTTTAAGATAAATAGAGCAAGTATTTTAATAGTCAAAGTAGATAACGGTTTTCATGCGATTAATGAAAAATGTCCACATATGAACCTTACCATGAAAGGTGGTAAAGTTGATCAAAAAACCGGAACAATTCTATGTGCCTGGCACAATACAACATTTTGTTATAAAACAGGAGAAGTTAGAGACTGGATCAAAGTAAGTAAACCAGCTAAGTTTTTAATGAAAACCTTAATGAAGTCAAACAAACAAGCTGATGGGTCATTAGATATGGATCCGGTTGATATTGAAACATATCCCACTCAAATTATTGACGGTTATGTTTGGGTTGGGCTGCATTAAAATCCATAAATAAATAATTTTTTGAAAAATAAAATAATACTTTATTTTGTATTCTTTTTGTCCTTTTCTTGGTGCCAAAATTCATGGTTTAAAGGAAACTTAAAAGGCATAGATGACTTATCCTTTGAATTGAATATTAAAGGTGTAGAAGATGACGTTTGGGAAGAAAAAATCTACACTTACATTAAGTTGAAATTGATGGAACAAGACATACAACTTTTAGAAAATTTGATTCCTAAAATGGTCCTTGATATTAACATTATAGATTCAAGAGTTGAGCAAGTATCGTCTTTTTTAGTTCAGTTATCTATTTATGGATATAGCGTATCTGAAACAGACTACTATAAATCATTTTCAGATTCCAAGATTTCTAAAAGCTTAATGACAAGTAAAATTTTCTCATATGAAATTATAGGACAAACTAATTCAATGAAATTATATAAAGATATTGAGAAAAATATTAATAATACTTTGTCATTGTTTTTAAATCATTGGTATAATGATAATCCAACTAAGCAATTTTAGCTTTCCAAGGTCTTTCTTTGACAATCTATCAGAGTGATGTAACTTTATGGAAAGGTCGTAAACTAAACCTTAAAGAAAATGATGTTAATGATCCGAGGCATAATCATAGTACATCTTGTGAGTGTTTGCATTGCCGCAAATACCACAAAGAAAATATCCTTTGAAACAGGTAATAAATTAGCTGTTTTAAGGTTTGAAGGCGATGGTGTATCCGATCCCTTAATTGAGCACTTAACAGAAGAGCTAAGACAATCTATTCGAGATTTAAAAATTTTTAATGTTCAGAATCGAGATATTACGAACGATATTCATATCTTTTATCCAAGAGGTAAAGATTATTGGGCGTGCTGGAATAAAGAGTGCGCTGTTGATATTGGTAGACAACTAAGAGTGAATTATGTAATCGCAGGAAATATTCAAAAGAAAGAAAATAATGAGTTTTTTATTAATGGTCGTTTATTTTCCGTGGATATGGAAATGATGATGAATGAGTTTGCTATGAACAGTAGTGGAATAACAGATAGCTTACTACTTGAGATGAAAAAAATGGCATTTAATGTGAGTGGCCTTCCTATACCAGATACACTTTTGGTTGATTCAGATACTACTGGAACAAATGTTACTGAAAATATCAAAAGCAAAAGTAAGTTTAATCTACCTGATTTCCCAAAGATTCCAACAAAGATAAAGGCACTAATGATGTCTACTGCAATACCAGGTAGCGGACAAATCTGGGTAGAAAAAAAATATCCAGGGTATGGTTTTCTGGGTACAGAAGCAACTTTAGGATTAGCTGCTTTAATTGCATACTATAAATATAATGGTGCATGGTCTGGCTTTGAAAAAAACTATAATGCTTATCAGGATGGAACAGATCCTCACGATTTGTATGAATTAAGATCTAAGATTGTTAAATATGCAGAAGACACTAGAAGATACAATATTTTTATGAAAAATATTCGCGGTGTAGCAGCATCAATATGGATTGTAAATATGGTACATGCATATCTTGTAGCTCCTGCAGATGATTATTTTGATGGTGAATCTTTTTTTGATATTGAGTACAGACCAGACATTAATCAATTTCAATTCAATTATAATTTTTAGTTATACATGAAGCGGTTATTACTATTATGGATCCCCTTATTATTTTTACTATATTGTGAAGATGCTAAGTATTCTTTAGATAATCCATTTGATCCGGAAAATATAGATTTACGTCCTCCAGCACTTTTTTTTCATCCTCCAGAAATACTTACCACGATTGATACATCTATTGCTATAGAATTGTATGGATTAGAACTTGAGCCTGCAGCAGCAGCTCATTTAGATATTCGATATGATTGGGGCAGTGTAACGGTTGACTCTGTAATTCCTGGACCTTTTTTTTCAGGCCAAAATAATCCGATGGAAATAACAGTGGATGAACAAGGAGTGCTTGATATATACCTGTATTATTTACCAGATATACAAAGTAATCAAAGTGAAGGAGGAACATGGTCTTTGGCTACAGTATATCTTTCCACAATATCTACAGGAGAGTCAGAGCTATTGTATGGGGTAAATACAATTCTTAGAGATGCAAATAATGATTCGGTTCGAATTAAAGATTTTGGTAAAGGTTACATAAGTGTTGAATAGATATTATTGGATGATATCTTTTTTAATTGGATTCGTTTTTGCGCAGGATTCCAGTTTTACTTTTCAACAAAATGATTATGTAAATATTCAGAGTTCAAATACTATTCAGCCAGAAAATGCAATGACAATTGAATGTTGGGTAAATCCGGATCAAGAGAATTATGATAACTTCGATCCGATTATACAATATTTACGAATTACTGGAGCAGGTCAAGAATCTGGTTTTTCCATTATATATTATGATGGAATGTTTCGGTTTATTGTTGGTGTGGGAAGTGGACAGAATGACATATATGGAGTTGGCTTAGATACTTGGCCTGGAGTAACAGTAAATAGTGATACTTGGACTCATATCGCAGGGACATATGACTCTGAAACGGGGATCGCAAAAATTTTTAAAAATGGATATGAGCAAGGTAGCATTGTCACGGAAGGGGGTTCTATAAACTGGGATTATATTTCAGATATGGATATGAAAATTGGTAGAAGTGTAAACGTAGATATTGGAGTTTTGGATGGATATTTTAGTGGTTCTATTGATGAGGTTCGACTTTGGAATTTTTCTCTTGATGCAAGTCAAATTCAAAGTACAATGTGTATACCCCCAACTGCAGGAACAAGTTTTTTGATGGCATATTGGAGTTTCAATGATGGAAACGATGCAACTATATCAGATTTAACGGGAAAT
>JAYPLH010000200.1:0-3611 GCA_038365355.1 Fidelibacterota bacterium | reverse complement strand
TTTCATTCGATAAATCCATGAGAGTACATTAGTTGAATCATAACCAGACTTGTTCGTTTCCAGGTTACCCATGTATCTTTCTGTATATGCAGTATCATATAATCGAAAGTCTGTACAAGGAGCTATGGCAACTCCAGTTTTAAAATATTTACTATTCCTAGTTACCATTAGACAGGTAAAATAGCCTCCACCACTCCAACCCCATGCACCTACTCTTTGAGGGTCAACATAGCCAAGGTTTATTAATTGTTTTACTCCTGCTGCATTATCAGCAATAAGGTATTTAGACATATCTCCATAGCTGAAATTTTTGAATTTTTCTCCTCTGCCGCTCATCCCTCTTGAATCCATTGAAAAAACAATATATCCTTGCTGAGATAAGTATTGAGACCATAATGAACCCCATTTATTCCAAACAATTTGTGTTCCCGGCATACCATAACCATGTACAATCAAAGGGTATTTATTTTCAGGATTATAATTTTTTGGTAACAATAGTAATCCATCAAGTGTTGAAGAACTATCTAAGGAAGGAAAATGAATAATTTTTGGGGTTTGCCATTCGTATTCTTCAAACTGGCTTTTATCTGTCTTATCTATTGTACGAATTAAATTACCTGTACTCAATTCTTTCAATTGGATAACTTTAGGTATCTCAAGGCTTGAAAAGGTATCAAGAAAATATAATTTTGATCCCAGGAGTGATACTGAGTGGTTTCCATCCTCTGGGGTCAAAAGTTTTAAATCCGTACCATCATATCTAATTGAATAGAACCTGCTTTCAAAAACAGATTCTTTGTTACTCTTAAAATAAACAACCTCTTTGTCTTCATCGATATGTATAATTTTGGTTACTTCCCATTGCCCTTGAGTAATTGGCCAAGACATACTTCCTGAATGTTTAGAAATCCAGAGATGCTTGTACCCAGACTTTTCAGAAATCCATATAATTCTACCATCCTTTAAAAACCTGATTTGCTTATGATTTTCAAGCCATCCTTTTGGATCCGATTCAGATAAAATTTTCACGGACTTACCAGTTTTTCTATCTGCTACGAGAATATCCCAGTTTTTTTGTAGTCTATCTAAGCGCATGTAAGCAATTTTATCTTTATTCACCCATTCCATCCATGGTAAATATCCGTTTACAACTTCACCTCCTTTAATCCATTTTCTTCCAGCTCCTTTTAGGCGAATAATACCTAATCTTAATGACGGATTATTCTCACCTACCTTTGGATAACGAATTGTTTTTATTGTTGGATAATGATTTAGCTCATTTAGCATGAAAAATTCAGGAACCATTTCCTGATTTTCCTCCCAAAATGAAATGTATTCAGAATCGGGAGACCATCTATATCCATCATACCCGGTCAGTTCCTCCTCGTAAAGCCAACCAAAATGTCCATTTAAAAGTGTCTCACTACCAGTTCTAGTGAGCTGCCTTTCCCTTTTTGTTTTAATGTTAAAAATATAAATATTATTATCTTCCCGTACATATGACACATACATTCCATTTGGTGAGAACTTAACATTCCTAAGCTTTTTATTTTGGGATGAGACTGGTAAAAATTCTTTATTTATTATATCGTAAATAAAGAATGTTGCTGTGAAAGAATGTCTCCAAAGCTTTTTTTTGTCTGTACCAATTAATAATCTTCTTCCATTTTTAGAAAAACTTAATGTATTAACGAAAACATCAATGCCTTTCCAACTAAAGCTGAGACTGTCAATAAAAGGTATCGTATCATTTTCTATTAAATCCACTTTAAACCATTCTTTCCATTTATCACCTTTACCTCTTATTAGAATGGCATTCTCGTTTGGAAAAAAACCATGCCAACCTAAAGAAGCTATTTTAAAAGGTGAATCCATTACGGCCTGTTCTAAAGTAAGTTTTTTACCATAGACGGTAACTGAAAGGATGAACAAAAGAAAGAATTTCACGTTAATTCACTTTTTATTCTTTTTAAAAATTTTACCATCATTTCAAAATTTAGTCTTCCTGTATTTACATTTCTGGGACTAGGATGAAATGCACCAAAAAGAATTAACTTATTAGGCATTTCATATCTTACTCCATGACCAAATTTATAATCCTTCATTTTTATAGGATGTTTTTTTCTTACATATTTTAAATAAGAGTCAAATCCTATTTTACCAAGCCCTAAAACAACTTTAATATTTTTAAGCATTTCAAACTCTTTATTTAAAAATTCTTCGCAGTTTTCTTTCTCTTCAGGTGTTGGTTTATCTCCAGGAGGTACACACTTCACTGCAGTAGTAATATATCCATCTAATTCCAAACCGTCATTTCTGTGTTCTGAATTAGCTCGATTTGATAATCCCACATGATGAAGACATCTAAAAAGAAATTCAGCAGATCTATCACCAGTAAAAACTCTACCTGTACGGTTACCTCCATGAGCAGCAGGTGCGAGGCCTAAAACCAAAATTTTTGCAGTTTTAGAACCAAATCCTGGCACAGGCTTTCCCCAATATTCCCAATTTGAATATGCTTTTCTTTTCTCTAAAGCAATTTTTTCCCGAAATTGAACAAGGCGATCACATTTTCTACAATCGATAACTTTTCTTTTTAACTGCTCGATATTCATAAGTTGTCTTAATAGTTTGGAATGATACCTTGTAGTTTAGCTAACCTTGTTCATTGTTTCATCAAATACCGATGCATAAATTTGCTTATTATTTTTTTAAACAATTCTTTAATTCTAGGAAGGTTTTTTTATGGCATTAATGACATCTATGAGAGAAAGAATGCATGTTGTGCTTTGGGCTTTGTTAGCACTTTTTCTTTTAAGCATGACTGTAGGAGGATTAGTTGGTGGGGCAAATATTATTGATCAATTGATTGGCAATACCAATCCTCAGACTACAATTGCAAAAGTAAACGGAGAAATAATTTCCCCTTCACAATTTAATAGTCTTGTCAATCAACAACTAACAAGTTTAAAAAGTAACGGCCAAAGTGTAAATGATTTTCAAATCAATCAAGCCCGGAACCGTGCTTGGGATAATATGCTTCAAGATATTTTGGTTACCCAAGAAGTAGAAAAACTTGGAATTAAAGCCTCCAATAAAGAAGTGATGTATCATTTGGAAAACCAACCGCCTACATTTCTTCAACAAAATCCCACTTTTCAGACAGAAGGTAAATTTGATTTAGATAAATACCTTGCTGCTTTAGCTAACCCAACTGGAGATGAATGGGTTCCAATAGAACAATTTATGAAAAATACTTATATACCGAATTTTAAACTTCAAAAATTAATTGATGAGGGTATCGTTATTTCTGAAGATGAAGTTATGACTGAATTTAAAAATAGAAACTTAGATTATACTTTAACAGCTTTACATATTACATCTGCTTTAGTCTCTAAAGAAGACTCTGAGCCAACTCAAAAAGAAATCATGGACAGATACAATAAAATCAAATCAGATGAATATAAACATAGTGAACTTAGAAACTTGAGTTACGTTTCCTGGAAAAAGGAACCTTCTAACCAAGATTCAATTGATGCTAGAGGCTTAGCAAATGAATTAGTCCAAAAAGCACATTCCGGCGAAGAATTTGCTTCCCTTGCAAATCTATA
>JAYPLH010000199.1:0-3658 GCA_038365355.1 Fidelibacterota bacterium | reverse complement strand
AATTGAAGATGATTCTATAGGCAAATTTGTATCTTTAATGATTTCATAAATTTTTTTTAAAAATGGGACTGTTAACAAATCTTCCGAAATAGATTCCTTAATATAATCTTTAGTCTGTTCATTTGAGTTTAACATTAATTTAATTAGTTCTAATTGAGCTTTTTCTGTTTTAGAAGTAAAGTTTATTGTGTCTTTTTCATTAAAGTTTTCTTCTAAGGCTCGGCTATCTATTATTCTTTGCGTTTTTACCGTACGTATAAAATCTTTTTCTTCTATCAATAATTTTGAAGAAATAATCCGAATCAAATCGTTACGAACTATCCCATCTTTAATGTTTTTTATTTCTTTGGCTAATTGAATAATATATGCCTTCCGTTCAGCCCCTTCCAACTCCTTCCCTTTATGAAATTTTATATTAAAATCAATATACGGTTCAGGTTTTGAAAGTGCTTTAATAATATTTTCCCCACCTACTTTATCAATCCAATCATCTGGGTCTAGTCCTTTTGGTGGCCTAATCACCATTGGCTCTAGCTCACCTTTGATTAAAGTCCATCCTGCCTTTATTGCCGCACTTGCACCTGCATCATCTCCATCATAAAGTAGAATAACTTTTTTTGTTATTCGATTAAGAGAGGATACATGTTTTTTAGTGAAAGCCGTTCCTGATGTAGCTAAAATATTAGAAACTGACCCCTGATACAATTTCAAAAAATCCATATAACCCTCAACTAATATTGCAGAATTATTTTTTCGTATTGAATCTCTTGTTGCTTGGATTCCATAAAAAACACTGCCTTTATGATACAAGGGAGTCTCAGGAGAGTTTAAATATTTGGCTGGATCATCACTATTGAAAATTCTTCCACCAAATGCAATTACTTTTCCTGATGGATGAAATATTGGGAACATAATTCTGCTTCTAAAACGATCAAAAACACCTTTATCTGAAAGAGTAAATAATCCAGATTGACCTATTTGATTTTTTGTAAACCCTTTACCTTTTACTTTGCTTACCAAATGATCCCAGCTATCCTTTGCAAAACCAATTTTAAATTGTTTAATAATATCTTCACTTAGTCCACGCTCATTTAAATAATCAAGAGCACTACTTCCCTCTTTAGAAAAAAGATTATCTTGATACAGCTGCATAGCAATATTATGTAATTCATAAAGACCTGCATACTTCTCTGATTGAAAATCTTTTTTTTCAAACTCAATTTTGATATTGTAACGATCAGCCACAAATTTAACAGCCTCCGGGAAAGAGGTGTTTTGATATTCCATAATAAAGGAAAATACATTACCTCCAGAGTTGCAACCAAAACAATGGTATATTTGTTTAGAAGGAGCAACACTAAATGAGGGTGTTTTTTCATCATGAAAAGGACAAATACCAAAATAATTTGCGCCGCGCTGTTTTAGATCAACGTATTGTGAAATTACTTCCAGTATATCTGATGAATCTCGAACTATATCAACAGTTCCTTGAGGAATTTGAGGCATTAGGGCTGTGTTATCTCTTTTATATAGGATTCGCTTAAAGATATAGGGTCCTCCCAATTAAAAAATGAAATAACCGACGACCTAATTTCATTGCTATAAATTACAAAGTTTGAATTTTCATTTATTACAGTACTCCATTTTTGTAATGGTAGTATTGATATAAACCAAACAAATGAAATTAATAAGGTAGCACCTTTAACCATCCCCAAAAAGAACCCCATAGTATGATTCATTAAACGATTTTCTACAGATAAAAAAGCTATATGAGCAAATTTAGTTAAAATTCTTCCAATGCATATTGATAAGATAAACAATAGCGTGTAGGACAATGATAGCAGAAGAGATTCACTATAGTCAACATAATCACTAAGGTAACTAGAGAATGCAACACTTTTTGACATTGAAACAAAAACTGCGAAAATCAAACCTAACAACCTACCAAACTCTTCAATAAACCCTTTTGCAAAACCACTGTAGCCCATAATTATAATAAAAAAAATTGCAAGACTATCTAAAAAGGAAGGCATCTACTCTAATAAAGACCTTAAAATCCTATTCGCTATTTTCCCATCCACTTTACCTTTCCCTCTTTGCATAACTAACGGCATAACCTTCCCAATATCTGATAAGTCTTTTGCATTCGTTTCATCCACAATTTTTTTAATTAATGAAAGAACATCTTCTTCTGACATTAATTTTGGAAGATAGTTGTCTAAAATACTTATTTCAAAATTTTCTTTTTCTGCAAGTTCTTCTCTTCCTGCTTTTGAATATATTTCTGCAGATTCCTTTCGTTGCTTCACTAGAGTTTTAATTATCTTAAGCGCTTCCTCATCTGAAATGTCTTTTCTTAATTTAATTTGTTGGTCTTTTAATTTTGAGATTAAGGTTCTAAGTGTATTCGCTTTTTCTTTATCACCTGATTTCATAGATAAATACATTTCATCTGTTATATTTTTTAATAAGCTCATCTCAACTACTCTCTACTCGTTTCATCGACATAAGAAGATTGTCTTTATTGGTTTCAAAACCAATAAAACGCCTTCCTTTCTCTTTGCAAGCCACTCCTACATCACCGACAGACATAAATGGATCTAAAATCCAATTTAATTTAAAACTGCTAGCTTCAATAATTCGCAGAAATAGCTTTTGAGGGTACCTTCCCCATTGTTCAGGTCTGCTTGGGATGTCTAACCACAAATTAGACTCAATTTCTTCATTTTTTAATTGATTAATAGTATTAATCCCTACAGGATGTTGTTTAAATAAAAACTCTTCAGACTTAGTAACAAACCAAATATCTGCAGTTTCATTTTTCCAAAATTTTTTATTGCTGTTAGTAAACATATCGCGCCAAGTTATTCTTGATTGAATATGAAAATAACTACTCAATAAACCTTGAAACATACCAGAATATTCCCAAGAAGTAAAAAGGTACATAGCTCCTGAATTCTTTAACACCCTTTGAGATTCCTCAACCCAAGATTGATTCCATTGGTAATAACTTTGAAGTGTATTCCCATTACCAAATTCTGGGTTATTCTCTGCTTCTTCATTAAATGGGTTTGCTATTATTAGATCAATGCTATTACTAGGCAATTTTCGTAAACCATCCAAACAATTTGCCAAAAACATACCTTCTTTCATATTCTGAGGATCCATTTCAACATCTTTAATGGTCTGCATCGCTGGCAAATACCTATTTAAATCATTGATTGTTAACCCTGGAAAAGTTTCCGTAGGATTATTAAACATCGATGTATTGACTTTCTTAAAAGTCTCGGACATAATAAAATTTATAAAACTTTTAGGAGAAATTTAATTTCAATATTTTAAAAATATATTTTTTTACAAATAAGTTACGTATATAAAGGATATAGATAATGATATTTCAAAACATATATCATATATTATAGATTTTAATGTGTTTATATAGATGAACTTTTTTATAAAAGTAACAGAATTTAAAAATCTTCACTCTTTCGAAATAAGAAAACATACTTAAATATTGAAGTATATTTCTGCCTATTAGTTCTAGAAAAAAATTTGAACACATTGATAAAAAATATTATTATTTACTATTTATTAACTTTTTTACAAATAATTTGGAGAACAAATGTATAAAAATTTCCTTTTTATTTATCTAATTAGT
>JAYPLH010000198.1:0-3684 GCA_038365355.1 Fidelibacterota bacterium | reverse complement strand
TTTAAGAAAATAAAAGCAGTGGATAATATCTCACTTAAAGTACAAAAGGGAGATATTTTTGGATTTCTAGGTCCAAATGGAGCGGGTAAAACCACTTCAATTAGGATGATTATGGGAATTATAAAACCTGATAATGGTTCAGTTAAATTAAATGGTAGAGACATCAATACAATTAATAGAAAAAAATTAGGATACTTGCCTGAAGACAGAGGACTTTATCAGAAACAGAACCTTAGTGAAATTTTATATTATTTTGGCTGTTTAAAAGGGCTAGATAAAAAGGATTCAATGAATCGAGCTAATTTATGGCTTGAACGGTTTTATCTTGATGATCAAAAAGGAAGAAAAATTGAAGAGCTCTCAAAAGGCAATCAACAAAAAATTCAATTTATAATTGCTCTATTACATGATCCACAGTTAATCATACTTGATGAACCATTTACTGGTTTAGATCCAGTAAATCAAATATTGCTTAAGGAAGTTATAAAAGAAAAACAAGAAGAAGGGAAAACAATAATTTTTTCAACTCATCAAATGGAACAGGTAGAAAGATTATGTAATAACATATGTCTAATTAACAAAGGACATATTTTGTTAGAGGGACCGTTAAGTGACATTAGAAAGTCACATTCCGAAGATGCAATTGAATTGAATTTTTCAGGGAAGATTGATAAATCAAAGCTAGAAGTTTTTTTTTCAGATTTTGATTTAAGAGATAATATTCTTTCAGGTATTTTAAAAAAGAAAAAAAATGAATTTTTAGAATGGATAATTCCTCAAGTAAGCATAGAATCATTTAATTCAAGAGTTCCTAGCTTAGAACAAATATTCATTAAAGAGGTCGGGAAATAAACTTGGTTCAGATTTTTCACATAATTAAATGGGAATTTATAAATCGTATCAAAACAAAATTATTTATATTCACTACATTTGTCTTACCTATCCTAATTGGTGGGATGACCTATTTGCCTACAATCCTTATAGATCTTGAGCCTGAAAATTCAACAAATGTAGGTCTTGTTTACAGCGATGACATAAGCCTTCTAGTAAAACGATTTCAAAACCAAACTTATTCTGGCCTTACTTTAAAAAATGGTCTTCCACAATTTCAATTTATTAGGTATGGTTCTGAAGAGGAAGCATTAGATAGTGTTTTAAATAATGGAATAGATGCCTATATGTATATTCCCTCTTCAATTTTAGATACTGGAAAGGTGAGTTACTATAGCAGATCGTTAAGTAACATTAAAATTTATACGAATTTAAGAAGGGTGCTTAATCAGTTAGTTGTTGAGCAGAGGATGCTAAACCAAAATATTGATTTAGCATTGGTGAAAAGTTTAAATAAAAAAATAGATTTTGATACTTTTGAGCTTGATGATTTTGGTGAAGCTTCGAAAGGAAATGAATTTTCTAGTTTTTTGGTTCCCTATTTATTCTTAATGATTTTATTTATGACGGTATTTATGAGTGGTCAATTACTTCTTCGATCTGTAATGGAGGAGAGGACTAGTCGCACTATTGAAATATTATTATGCTCTGTTACTCCCGGTGAGTTAATGAAAGGGAAAATACTTGGACTTGGAGCTTTGGGAACTGTACAGATGCTATTTTACTTAATATTGGGTTTACTAGCCACAAAATATAAAGGTTGGGCAATGATTGAGTATTCTCAAATACCTTTTTTCTTAATCTATTTTTTAACGGGATATCTTTTTTATGCTGCAATTTTTGCTACAATGGGTACTTTTTTTACATCTGAGCAAGAAGCACAGCAGTCAAGTGGAATTATAAGTATCATTGCAGTATTACCTATTGCATTTGCATCGTATTTTATAACCAATCCAGGATCATCTTTTACTATTGCTAGTTCTTATTTTCCACCATTAACGCCTTTTATGATGATTATACGTTTAGGGACAGAGTCCGTTGATGGCAATGAAATTTTTTTAACAACCGTTTTAATGATATTCTCATGTTGGTTTTTATTGAAAATTGCGGGTAGAATTTTTCGTACTGCGATTTTACTTTACGGAAAAAAAATAACTATTAAAGAGGTTTTAACTTGGATTCAAAATTAAAGATAAACATAGAAAATTAAATGACTTTATTAATAACCTATTTTCTAGTAGCTATCGTAGTTTCATTTTTTTGCTCTTTATTAGAATCAGTATTGCTTAGCATATCAATTGCTCATGTGACGGTTTTAGAAAAGGAAGGAACCAAAGTTGGAAAAATTATGGCAGAGCTTAAGGAGAATATTAATCGTCCATTGGCTGCTATATTAACTATTAATACTGTTGCCAATACTGTGGGTGCTGCAGGTGTAGGAGCGCAGACCCATATTATTTTTGGAAATGAATGGGTTGCTTTTGCTTCAGGTATTTTAACAATGGGAATTTTGATTTTTTCTGAAATCATTCCAAAAACAATTGGTTCCGCTTATAATAAATCTTTAGTCCCATTTTCTTCTTATGCTATAAAAAGTTTAATGATTATTGCATGGCCCTTTGTTGTAATGTCTGAAAATGTCTCAAAAGTATTAAATAATAATGATTCTAATATAGAAAACAAGGCATCTAGAGAAGAACTTCTGGCAATGGCAGAAATTAGTGAGGATGAGGGTGCAATTGATGAGCAAGAAGGTGATATTATTGAAAATTTAATGAAGTTAGATGATATGCCTGTTGAAGATATTATGACTCCAAGATCTGTAATATTTGCTTTGATTGAATCTGACACTGTGGGTAAGGTTATAGATACTCATTCTCCGATAGCTTTTTCAAGAATCCCAGTTTATAAAAACGATCTAGATAATATTACGGGTATAGTAAATCGATATACATTAGTGAATAAACAAGCTGAAGATCAATTCGATATAAAAATTAAAGATCTCATGAGTCCTATACATTCTATTGTTGAAAAAACATCTGTTTCAGACGTCTTAGACCTTTTTGTTAAGAGAAGAGAACAAATGTTTATGGTTACAGATGATTTTGGCACAACAACGGGTTTAATTACTCTTGAAGATGCTATTGAAACATTGTTAGGAGTAGAAATTGTCGATGAGCATGATCATGTTATAGATATGAGAAAGCTAGCTTCTGCTAAACTGCAACAACAAAATTTGACAAAATAGTTTTTTTCTTATTTATTGAGTTTAGAACATTGATTTTTTAAATTTACCGGCTTAATCTGGAGGAGATTTAAAAAGATGGCAAAAAAACAAAAAAGTTTTGCAGATAAAGCATCTGGAAACAAAAATAAAGATTCTGTTTTTGTAAAGTATGTCAAAAGTATACAATCAGAGGAAACGGGAGGGTGGCGCTTTAATGAGCAGATAATTCAGATGCAGAAAGGTGAGCAATTGGCGGCTGCATTAAAACGAATGGATCAAGCAGCTAACCTTGTTGATATAGATCTTAGTCAGTTTTCAAATTCTAAAAAAAATGACGATGAAAATGTTGAAGCAAAAGAAGAACTTGTTCTTGATGGAGTGAAGAATACTTCCGAGGAAGAAGAATAGCCTAATATATAAGCAAATAAATATAATTTCCTTCTTAGTTCTCTGAATTAAATTTATAATAGATCTTTGGAGAGGTGGCCGAGTGGCTGAAGGCGCACGCTTGGAAAGCGTGTTTACGTTTATAGCGTAACGTGGGTTCGAATCCCACTCTCTCCGCA
>JAYPLH010000013.1:16859-21620 GCA_038365355.1 Fidelibacterota bacterium | reverse complement strand
GTTCGATGGTGAAATATTGAGATAGGAGATAATATGTTTAAAGGTAATATGTCTAAATTGCTTAAACAAGCACAGGATGTGCAACAGCAAATAGAGAAAGTTCAAAGTCAATTATCAGATATGATTATTGAATCTGAATCTGGAGGAGGCATGGTAAAAGTAAAAGTGAATGGTAAGCAAGAAGTGCTTGAACTTTGTATTGATGAGAGTACTTTGCAAGAAGATAAAGAGGTTGTTGAGGATTTAATTGTATCCGCAATGAACAAAGCTTTATCTAAGGCTCAATCTGATTCGCAAGAAAAAATGAATAGTGTTGCAGGCGGTATGATGGGTGGGTTGAAAATTCCTGGAATGTAAATGAAAAGTTTACCAAACAGCGCTAAAAAATTAATTCAAGAATTTTCCAATCTTCCTGGAATTGGTAGGAAGACTGCGCAAAGGTTAACTTTTTATATTTTACAAATTGATAAAGATAAGGTTTCCAATCTATCACAAGCTCTTTTGGAGATTAAGGAAAAAATTCATAATTGTTTAGTTTGCAATGGAATTACTGAAGATGAAATTTGTTCAATTTGTACCGATTCAAGTAGAGATAGTAATATAATTTGTGTTGTCGAAAATTCCCATGATATTGTAGTATTTGAGAAAACTAATGGATTCAATGGAAGATATCATGTTTTAGGAGGTGCTTTATCTCCGCTTGATGGTATAGGTCCAGAGGACTTAAATATACAAGATTTGGTTGAACGTATTGATGATGGTATGGAGGTGATTTTAGCTACTAATTCAAATGTAGAAGGCGAAACCACAGCCTTATATCTGACAAAAATACTTTCAAAGAAAGAAATTAACCTTTCAAGACTTGCTAGGGGCATACCTATTGGAAGTGATTTGGGATATATTGATTCTGCAACATTAGTAAGAGCAATGGAGGGTCGCACATCCGTTTAAATGTTCCTAATATCCTGACGGTTTTCCGTATACTTTTAACACCAATTTTTATTTTGTGTTTATTCTCATCGCATCAATATGGTCATTTAATGGCCTTGGTAATTTTTTTAGTTGCAAGTATAACCGATGCATATGACGGCTATTATGCAAGAAAATATAATGAGATTACCACTGAAGGGAAGTTTTTAGATCCTTTAGCAGACAAGATTCTTGTATCTTCTGCTTTTATTTCGTTTGCTTTGCTAGGAATAATTGACTTTTGGATGGTTGGTATTATTATTTTTAGAGACTTATTTGTGACTGGGTTAAGAATGGCAATGGAACAGAAAGGGAGAACGATGGTTACATCCATAATTGCAAAACTTAAGACTTCTGCTCAAATGATAATTATCACTTTTATTCTTGTGATATTAGGATTGAAAGGACTTTCACTATCTTGGGCTATACCAGTTTTAGAAATAGTGAAAGATTATAAACTACTCTACAATCTTTCACTATTTGTAACTCTTTTTACGGGTTTTACAGGTCTAACTTATTTATTCTCAAATAGAAAAATTATTGGTCAATTTTTATCTGATGATGAATCTTAAATATAAATTTTCAGAAATTATATGCACAGTCTTATATATTGGCAAGTTACCTTTAGCACCAGGCACATTTGGTAGTCTAGTTGCCTTATTGTGCTGGTTTTTCATTAAACCATCTTTAAGTGACCCTCTTTTTTTATTAATAACTGGTGGAATATTTTTTCTAGGTATTGCATGTTCAGAAATAATAATAGGTGCAGGTAATGTAAAAGACCCTCAATTTATAGTTATAGATGAATGGGTAGGAATGTGGATTGGTCTATATTTAGTAGAACATAGTATCCTTTGGGGCCTTGCAGCTTTTTTTTGTTTTCGCATTTTTGATATATTTAAACCTGGACCTATTGGTGAGATGGATAAGATGGATGGTGGTATTGGTGTTATGATGGATGATGTTGTTGCGGGAATTCTCACATGCCTTCTTATGCAAAGCCTTTCTCATTTTTCTTTATGAAGGTTTCCATCATAAATATTGGAGATGAGCTATTACAGGGGAAAACTTTAAATACCAATTCACAATGGTTAGGAAAAAAGCTCTCATCCGCTGGTTGTCAAATTGAATACCAAATTACAGTCAAAGACGAAGAAAATTCAATTGTTTCTGGTTTAAATTATTGTCTTCAAGATAAACCTGACTATTTATTGGTAACTGGTGGCTTAGGTCCCACAAATGATGATGTGACAAAAAATGTGCTTTTTAATTATTTGGAAACTAATTCTGAATTTGATAATGAATATTGGAAAGTTCTTAAAGGCAAGTATCAGCGAATGGGAATACAAATTTCAGAATCTATCAAGAGCCAGGCCATAGTTCCTAAAGTTGGAGAGGTGATTTCTAATCCAAAAGGTTCCGCTCGAGGGTTAAAGTTTGTTAAAGAAGATACAATTATATTCGTAATGCCAGGTGTCCCAATTGAATTGAAACATATGTTTGTGCAATCAATACTACCAACCATAATTAAAAAAGTAGAAAGTCCGATTTTGTCAAGAACTCTGCGCACCACAGGAATTACTGAGTCAGTATTATATGATTATATAGAAACGCATTCAAAGAACAAAAAAAATAAAATTGGTTATTATCCCTCCGTCTACGGGGTTGACATTAAGGTTTCCAATAAAAATCAAGTAGAAATTAATTTGTTTATTGATATGATGTATAAAACGTTTGGAAATGAGATCTATGGTGAAAATGATACCAGTATAGAAATGGTAGTGGTTGAAAGCTGTATGAAGAATAGAAAAAATATAGCGGTTGCGGAATCCTGCACTGGAGGGTTGATCGGCGACAGGATAACTAATATTTCGGGATGTTCAGAAATTTTCACAGGTGGAGTAATAGTTTACAGTAATAATTCTAAAGTTAAAATTTTAGGTTTGGATAATGAAGGTTTAGATGAATTTGGTGCAGTTAGTAAGTATACAGCAAGAAAAATGGCAGAAAATGTTAAAACTATGTTTAATTCATCTTTTGGTTTATCGGTTACTGGAATTGCTGGACCAAATGGTGGCACAAAAGATAAACCAGTTGGTCTAGTATATATAGGACTGGCTAGTAATAAAAAGACAATAGTTGAAAAATATAATTTTGGCAAAGATAGAGAATTAAATAAGATTAAGACTAGTCAAGCTGCACTTCAGATCTTAAGAAAGGGTTTATTAGATGAATGAAAAATTAAAACGCACATTTTTATGCTTTCCTGTGCCTAGGGAAGTAAGATCTAAAAAAAATATGCTTTATACAACATTAGAAGGATCTTCTGCTCAAATAAACTGGGTAAAGAATGATAATTTACATTTGACATTAAAATTTATAGGATATACTACCGAATCTCAAATACCTAGAATAATAAATATATTGAGTAGAATAACAATGAAATATAAACCTTTTCAACTGGTAATAAATAACACTGGTTGTCTCCCAAAAAAAGAGAGACCTAGAACGTTATTTTTAGGTGTTGAAGGTCAAATCAAAATTTTAAAAGATTTATTTCAAAATATTGAGACTGAATTCGAAAAAATAGATATTGAGAAAGATCGTAATGATTTTTTTCCACATATAACTTTAGCAAGAATTAAATATCCACAAAATCATACCCCGGATATCGATTTATTTCTAAAATCTTCATATGATCCAATTGATTTATCCTTGGATCGTGTGCAATTTTTCTCAAGTGAATTACTGCCTTCGGGAGCAATTTACACTTTACTAAAAACCTTCCCCTTAGGAGAACAAGTTTAAGGAGCTAGAATGTCAGCAGATACAAAAAAAACAAAAGCATTAGAATTAGCAATTACTCAGATTGATAGGCAATTTGGTAAAGGATCCATCATGCGCCTTGGTGGAGAATTTACTCCGACGATAGAAAATTCGGTTTCATCCGGATGCTTATCTTTAGATGTAGCTCTTGGTGTTGGTGGTGTTCCTAAAGGTAGGATAATTGAAATATATGGTCCTGAATCATCTGGAAAGACTACCCTTGCTCTTCACATAGTAGCTGAAGCTCAAAAAGCTGGTGGTTTTGCAGCATTTATTGATGCAGAGCATGCTGTTGATCCAGATTATTCTAAAAATTTAGGAGTAAACACAGAAGAACTATTAATATCTCAGCCTGATACCGGTGAACAGGCATTGGAAATATGCGAGACTTTGGTTAGAAGTAGTGCGCTGGATGTAATTGTCATTGATTCTGTTGCAGCACTAGTACCACGCGCTGAACTTGAAGGTGATATGGGAGATGCCCATGTTGGGTTGCAAGCAAGATTGATGTCACAAGCTCTTAGAAAATTAACAGGAACTGTAAATAGGTCAAACACTACAGTTATATTTATAAATCAAATTAGAGAAAAAATTGGTGTAATGTTTGGTAATCCTGAAACTACTCCGGGTGGGAGAGCATTAAAATTCTATTCATCTATTCGAATGGAGATTAGAAGGATTACAAGTTTGAAAGATGCCGGGGAAATGGTTGGAAGTAGAGTAAGAGTTAAAGTAGTCAAAAATAAAGTTGCTCCTCCTTTTAAACAGACTGAATTTGATATTATGTATGGAAAAGGGATATCATATGAAGGGGATATCCTTGATTTAGCAGTTACTGGAAATATTGTAGAAAAAACCGGTGCATGGTATTCTTTTGAGGATATGAAAATTGGACAAGGAAGGGAAAATGCCAAAACCTACTTAAAAGAGAATAATGATGTTTTAATCAAATTAAAGGAAAAAGTC
>JAYPLH010000013.1:0-16849 GCA_038365355.1 Fidelibacterota bacterium | reverse complement strand
GAGAAAAATATAATTTCCAAGAAAATTCTATAACTCAATATAATATTAAAGAAGACAAATTAATTGAAAATAAAGTAATTTATAAAGCTCTAAATTATACTGAAAGAGAGAAGATTAAATGTAAAATTATTTTGCTTCTTTCTTATAGACAGAGGAGTAAAAAGGAATTAAAGGATTCTTTTGTATCCAAAGGATATAAAATTGATAATGTTCTAGATGTAATCAAAGAATTAGAGCAAAGAAATTATCTTAATGATGCCTTATTTACTAAAATGATGGCAACCCATTTGATAAAAGAAAAAAAACTTGGCAGATTTTTAGTAGAAAAAAAACTATCCCAACATGGAATTGATTTTTCTGTTATGGAACCTATAATAACAAGTCTATACAAAAAATATCCGGAGTCTAGAACAATAAAGGAAATTTTGAATAAAAGGAATATTTCTAAAATGGATCCTTTAAAAAATAAAATAAAAACGATTAATTATTTAAAACGTAAAGGTTTCCAATTTGAAGATATTAACGTTATTATTGAAGCATATTAGGAATGATAATATAATTTTATTGGATTAAATACTGAACTTATTTGCCCATTGTTTTCGGAGAAATAGATCCAATTAATATGCATGAAAGAATCTATTCTAAAATTATTTTATTTTTAAACCTTTATATTACATAATTTATGGGTTTTATCTAATAAAGTAGTTTGATTTTGTAAAAAAAAATGGGGCAGCGTTCATTAAGACCTCGGACTAGCTGAACGTCTACCCCTTCCACATACCAAAGGCACCAAACCAGCACCTTCAATGGTTAAAGTATTGGTTTATTTTTTAGAAGTCAAGAAAAAAATCAAAAAAAGAATTTCGAGGAATTTCAATTTATGTACCGGTGGAGGGGCTCGAACCCCCACTCCCTTGCGAGAAATGGATTTTGAATCCATCGCGTCTACCAATTCCGCCACACCGGCATTAAAATATTTTATATAAGAATTATTAATTTAACAAAATTTCATTACATAAAATGTATCAAATTGGGGCAATTTTTATTTAAAAGAATAATTTTTTATATTTAAAATAATCTTTTCATAATAATCGGAGCGCAAAATGAAATCTTATCTTCCTTTTTTTTTATCAGTAGTATTATTATGTAGTTGCAAGCAAAATTATGTTGAGGAAAAAAAACTTTCTTCTTTTCCTAGTAAATTTAAAACCAATAGGGATTGGTGGCCAAACCAACTAGATCTTAGTGGATTAAGAAGAAACTCGGATAAATCCGATCCAATGGGGAAAAGTTTCAACTATGAAACTGCCTTCGCTAGTTTGGATTACTACGAATTAAAAGAAGATCTATCTAATTTAATGACGGATTCTCAAGATTGGTGGCCAGCAGATTATGGACATTATGGAGGATTATTCATACGACTTGCCTGGCATAGTGCAGGAACGTATAGAACAGGTGATGGTAGAGGTGGAACAAGGGAGGGTAGACATAGATTTGCTCCTCAAAATAGTTGGCCGGATAATGCAAATTTAGATAAAGCAAGAAGGTTATTATGGCCAATAAAACAAAAGTATGGTAGTAAAATTTCTTGGGCTGATCTAATGATTTTAGCGGGCAATGTTGCACTTGAATCAACTGGATTTAAAACCCTTGGTTTCGCTGGAGGAAGAAAAGACGTATGGGAGCCAGCGAGCAATATTTATTGGGGATCTGAGGAAAATATGCTTGAAGATAGTAGATACAGTGAAGATCGAGATCTTGAGAAACCTCTGGCTGCAGTACAAATGGGTTTGATTTATGTAAATCCTGAAGGCCCAAATGGGAATCCAGATCCGGTTGCCGCTGCCAAAGATATTAGAGAAACTTTTGGTAGAATGGGAATGAATGATGTTGAAACTGTAGCGTTAATAGCTGGAGGGCATACACTTGGTAAGACACATGGTGCTGGTGCTGCTTCTCATGTAGGTCCAGAACCTGAGGCTGCAGGGATTGAAGAACAAGGTATGGGCTGGAAAAGTGATTTTAAATCAGGAAAAGGAGCAGATGCAATAACATCAGGTTTAGAAGTTATATGGACTGCAACTCCTACTAAATGGAATCATATGTATTTTAGAATGCTATTTGATAATGAATGGGAGTTAACAAAAAGTCCTGCAGGAGCTAATCAATGGGTTGCCAAAGATGTTGGTGAAATCTTTCCTGATGCCTTTGATTCTGAAAAAAAACACAGACCCACTATGCTAACCACTGATTTATCATTGAGGTTTGATCCTGTTTATGAAAAAATTTCAAAAGAATTTTATGATAATCCAGAAAAATTCGATGATGCCTTTGCTAAGGCTTGGTTCAAGCTTACTCATAGGGATATGGGACCAAGTACAAATTATTTAGGACCTGAAGTGCCTGAAGAAAATTTTGTCTGGCAAGATCCTATTCCTCCTTTGAATCATAAATTGATTTCAAATAATGATATTTCTGCTTTAAAAAAGTTAATAATGGAATCTGGTTTATCAATTAGTGAATTGGTATCTACAGCTTGGGCATCCGCTAGCACATTTCGTGGATCAGATAATAGAGGTGGTGCCAATGGTGCAAGGATTCGCTTGTCTCCACAAAAAGACTGGGAAGTAAACAAACCTAAACAACTTAATAAGGTATTGATAATTCTTGGGAAGATTCAAAAAAACTTTAACTCCAAATACAAAAAGAAGAAGGTTTCAATGGCAGATTTAATTGTTTTGGGTGGGTGCGCTGCTATTGAAAAAGCTGCTAAAAAGGGTGGAAATACAGTTAAGGTTCCTTTCCAGCCTGGAAGAATGGATGCTAGCCAGGAACAAACTGATATAAACTCTGTTGGAGTTCTTGAACCTATTGCTGATGGATTTCGAAATTATAAGAGGGATAACTATATTTTTACAACCGAAGAATTGCTTATCGACAAAGCCCAATTGCTAACACTTACGGCTCCTGAAATGACTGTTCTTTTAGGAGGCATGAGAGTTTTAAATACTAACTATGACAACTCAAGACATGGAGTTTTAACGAATAAGCCAGAAACACTTACAAATGATTATTTTGTAAACCTTCTAGATATGAACATACAATGGACGTCTAAAAATGGATCCAATGAAGAATTTGAGGGAAGAGAAAGAAAATCTGGAAACATGAGGTGGACAGCAACTCGTGCAGATCTAATATTTGGCTCTAATTCTGAACTTCGAGCTTTAGCCGAAGTATATGCTAGTAATGATGCTAAGTCAAAATTTATTAACGATTTTGTAAGTTCATGGGATAAAGTAATGAGCTTAGATAGGTTTGATTTGTAAAATTATAGAAAAACCTTAAGACACGTCAACTATACGTTAAAATATTAGTAAAATAGTTGGTATGTTTTTTATTTTACGACGGAATCATGCTCCGTTCTCATTAATGGTTAAGAATACATTTCCCAATATACCAAATGAAGAAATTTTTTCTTTATATGTAGAGTAAGATAAAATTCCAGCACTATAAACAATAAACTCTTTTTTATCAAACTCCGTTGAAGTCTTTTTACCGTAACCAAGTGGACACATGGTTACACTCTCACCGCCTCCTTTGGATTCACAAATCATGGCAACTAATGCCTCATGCTGCTTGTAGTCTGGATTTGTTCCAAACAATACAAAACCACCAAACAATAAAGGTAAAATTAATCCTAAATATTTTTTTGACATAAAACCACCTACAATTATTAATTAAAATATACGATGAAAAAATCAGAAAAAAATATTGGATGAAATAGATAATATTTCAATCCTTTTTGGAAATGATTTGTAATGAAAAAAAATTAATTTTAAATATGGAAAGTATCATAAAATTATCCTTAATACTTATTTTAACTATTTTTGGCTGCGAGTCTGATAAAATTACTGAAAAGGATTCTAATATAGATTGTGCTGGAATTGTTGATGGTAGCTCTTTTGAAGATAATTGTGGCGTTTGTGATGACGATCCTACAAATGATTGCGAAAAGGATTGTGCTGAAGTTTGGGGAGGTAGCAATATATGTGGTTGCACAGATAGTACGGCGATTAATTTTAATTCAAATGCTACATTTGATGATGGAAGTTGTGATACTTCCATAATTATGACTTCTTTTGTAGTGAATTTATTACCAGAAAATGATTGTGCGAGTAGCATTGACATAAAGCAAACAGAGGATGGTGGATATATAGTTGCTGGATGCAAAGAGGATAAAGCATGGCTAATGAAAACCGACCTTTACGGAAATAAAGAGTGGGAAAAATCGTACAACCTAGGAGATTATTGGGGAAATAGAACGGTTATTCAAACGAGTGATGGAGGATATCTGTTTGCTGGTTGGGAAGGAGCTATTAAAACTGACTCAAACGGGAATCAGCTCTGGAAAAAATCCGGCACACCAGGTTCTGGGCAAAATCCTTATTATGAAGACGTAATTGAGCATAGTAATGGAAATTACTATTTAGTAGGTGGTCCAGTTGTTGATAGAGATAATTATTCAAAAGGTGGACAAGCATTACTTGTTAAAATGAGTCCCGAAGGGTCAGTTCTTAAAACTAAATTTTATGGAGGAAATTGCGAGGATGATCTTTTTAGGTCTATAATTGAATCAAATGATGGGAAACTTATAATGGTCGGTGAAAAAGGTCATGGAAACCAAAGCTTTCCATGCTCATTTGACTTTAGATTCTATAAAGATATATACATTGTCAAAACCAATTTAAATGGGGGGGTAGTTTTTCAAAAAACCTATGGCGGTAAGTTTTTAGAAAAAGGAATGGATATTGTAAGTAAAGGCAATGGAGATGGATACATGGTATTAGGGCAACAATGTAAACATAGGTATGACATCTTTAGTTGCGGACCCATTACAAAAGTCATGATTCTAGATATTGATGAGAATGGAAATAATTTGGATCAAACTTTTTTAGGTGGGTTGAAATTTTATGAATTCGGAACTCCTATGGCTTTAGCTAATACATCAAATGACGGTTATGTTTTTGCTACCAATCCAAGGAATGGTGGAAATGTTTGGCTTTATAAATGGGGTGACTATGAAAATAATCTTAACCTAAAAATCAGTCCTGGAGGATTTGGTGGTGAAAGTATAGAAAAAACTTTGGATAATGGCTTTATTATTAGCACAGGTGGAGGTACGGTATTGAAAACTGATTCTCAATTGTCGTATTAAATGTGTAAAAACCTAAAACTAATTCCTTTATTAATTTTATTCACCCACTGCTTTGATACACCTCATACCCTCAGGGTAGCACCATTATTTTCTGATGGTATGGTACTTCAAAGAAACAAAATAGTTGACATATGGGGCACTGCTTCGCCAAATACCGATATCCAGATTTTAAGTGAATGGGGCCAAAAATTAAGTACAAAATCAAATGATACTGGAGCTTGGAAAGCAAAATTAACTACTGCAAATGCGGGAGGTCCTTTTTTTTTAAAAATAAATACTAATAAAGAAAGTTTTACAATTAAAGATATTCTAATCGGTGAGGTATGGCTAGCATCTGGACAGTCAAACATGGAAATGTCGCTATTGGGTTATCCTCCAAACGATACAATTCTAAACTATAAAGAAGAAATTAGAAGAGCTAATTATCCTTTTATAAGAATGTTTAATGTAGAAAAACAATTTTCTATTGTTCCAGCAAAAGATTTCAAAGGTTCTTGGTTAGAGGCTTCACCTAGTCAAATAGAAAAATTTTCGGCAACAGCATATTTTTTCGCCTTGGAAATACATAAAAAATTGGATATTCCTATTGGTATAATTCACTCAAGCTGGGGAGGTTCACCCTGCGAATCTTGGACCAGTGAAAAAAAACTATTTGAATTAGGATTGTATGAAGAAACGTTGAAAGAAATGAATCAAAATGTGCCAAATAAGGTTGTTGAGAAATGGTTTGGACAGTTTAATTCTATTGAAATTCCAAAACAAAGAGATTCTAATGATAGACTTGAGAAAGAATATGAAGAATTAGATTTTTCAGATAATCAGTTAAGTCGGGTCGATTATAATGATACGGAATGGCAAGAAATTATGCTACCTGGAAGATTTGATTCATTGGTCTCTTCAAATTTTGATGGCGTGGTTTGGTTAAGAAAAGATATTTTTATAGAAAATGTCGATGTCGACTATGATTTACACATAGGTTACATAGATGATATGGACAAGACATATATTAATGGAAATTTTATTGGTGGCTTGAATGGTTGGGGGTATTGGAATAAAAAAAGAAAATATAAAATATCCAAATTATTTCTGAAAGAAGGCAAAAACACAATTGCTATTAGGGCTATAGATACTGGGGGGCCAGGTAGGTTTGAAGGAGTAATGAATATTTCCAATAATATTGGGGATACTGTACATATTGATGGTGCATGGAAATATTTACCTGTAGCAGAAATTTACGAGGATAAAATATATACATACAGCCAAAATTACTCTATTAAAGATAGGCCTTCCTTTTTGAAATATAATCCCTTTATGCCAACTGTTCTATTCAATAGCATGATCTATCCCTTAATACCGTATACAATTAGAGGTGTGATTTGGTATCAGGGTGAATCGAATGTCGGGAGACACGTTGAGTACAATAAGTTATTTCCGGGTATGATTAAAGATTGGAGGAGAAGATGGAAAAATGATTTTCCTTTTTATTTTGTTCAAATCGCTCCCTACAAATACACTGAAGAAATAGGAAATCATCAATCACAATTGTTAAGGGATTCCCAAAGAAAATCCTTAAAGCTATCAAATACAGGAATGGTAGTAACCCTTGATATTGGAAACTTTAGTAATATTCACCCAGCAAATAAACAAGAGGTTGGAAACCGATTAGCTAGATTAGCATTAGTTAATCAGTATGATTCAGGTTTGAATCCATTGGGACCAATTCTAACTTCGAGTTCAACGGAAAAAAGTTATGTAGAGTTAGAATTTGAGCATGTTGGGTCTGGACTCATATTAAAACAGAGCAAATTTAATGAGTTTGAAATTGCTGGAGAAGATATGAAATTTTTTAAGGCAAATACATCTATATCTAAGAATAAACTAACCCTAAACTCCAAAAATGTTATTTTACCAAAGTATGTAAGATATGCATGGTCCGATATTCCGCAGGCTACTCTTTTTAATAGTGATAATTTCCCTGCTTCCTCATTTCTACACAAAGTAAATTAATATTGAAGCATGTCAAAAAATTCTTATTTAAGAATCTTTAAGTGATTTCGACTATAGATTACCATATAAGTCACAAATAAATTTCATGACGCCTGTGGAATTGGCTTTATAGCAACTCACAGTCACTATTTTTTTGCCTTTAATCTTCTCTCCAATTTAATTGTCTGATTTTTCAAAATTTTTCACCCATAATATTATGATATATTTATCATAATATTATTATAGCACAATCTCTATAAAATTGTAATATTCTGTATCAATAAAGCATTAAAATGCGCCCGTAGCTCAGCTGGATAGAGCGTTGGATTCCGGTTCCAAAGGCCACAGGTTCAAATCCTGTCGGGCGTACTAAATTTTTAATATGAAATACATTAATTTATACTTATTATTTTTTTCCATTCTTTTTTCCGCTAAGATTCAAGAAGATGACATTGAACTTTTCCTTTTGTCAAGATATGGTGGAGATTCGTCAAATGTATCCATGTTTATTTCAGATGATTTTACTTATAAACATACACCTTATGTCGGGCTTGGTGTGGAAACACGTTATGTGGATGAAAGTCTTTTAATTACTAAAGTTTTGAATGATAGTATTCAAAAATATTTACAAGTAGGTGACAGGGTCTACGAACATAACAACGAGATTGTTGATTCTTTAGGTTTAGTAACTACTGGCCCTATTGGAGAAAAACAAAAACTAATTGTTATTAAAAAAGGGGAAAGAGACTTTAGGGTCATGGAAATTCCTTTGGAAGAGTATTATTTTGAGGAAAATAAAAACTCTTTTTTGGAGTCAATAATGAAATATTCTGAAAAGTGGTATGATTACGATCTAGAAATCATAGAAATTATAAAGAAGAAGAATACAATTTCAGTTCACTATCGATGGGAGGGATCAAGAGAAGAAAATGGAGAGATATACACATTCTCTGCCATTGAGTTCTATTATATCAATAAGAAAAAAGATTTAATTGAAAGAATTGTAGGACTGTGGTCTGAAAAACAATTTAGAGATCAATTTAAATAGTTTTTAAACTCTTCAACCATTTCTTTATGTATAATTCCATTTGTTACCAAAATATTATTATTGAAAATATTATATTCCATTCCATTTAATTGACTAACAATGCAGCCAGCCTCTTTAGCAATTAATATTCCAGCTGCACTATCCCAAGGCGATAAGTCATATTCCCAAAATCCATCTACCTGTCCAGTTGCGACATGGCAAATATCAATAGATGCAGATCCTAATCTCCTAACTCCATGGCATTTATCAGTAAAAATTTTAAATAAATCCATATTTTTTTCCCAAAGGTCACCATGTTGATATCCAAATCCTGTAACTAAAAGTGAATCTTTGATATTCTCAGTTTTAGAACTTTGTATTTTATTTCCCTCGCACCACGAACCTTTATTAACTATAGCAGTATATAATTTTATATGAGGCATTTCGAGTACTACTCCAACGACAGGATTTTTCTTATAGTATATACCAATAGATACAGAAAAAGAGGGGTAACCATGTACAAAATTTGTTGTTCCATCTAAGGGATCTATTACCCACAAATAATCAGAGGTATTATTTATTTGATCTGATTCTTCCGCTAGGATACTATGTCCAGGAAAGTTTTTTATTATAAAGCTCTTGATAATCTTCTCAGATTTGAGATCTGTATGAGTCACCAAATCCGAATCACTTTTCTTTACCTTTTTTATCAAAGGATTATGGGCTGCTTCCATTATAATATTAGAAGCAGCTAGGGATGCTTCTACAGCAACCTCAAGAATTTCTTCATTTTTTATGGGGTACATGCTCTATTGAAAAATATTCTTTTGACATGGTTTTTAATGCTCCAGTTAAAAGGACTATAGATATTAGATTTGGAAATGTCATTATACCTAGAGCAGCATCACCAAAAGCCCAGATGGCTTCTAGCTCAGCAATTCCACCAATAAAAACAAACAAAACATAGACCCATAGATAGGGTTTGATTGCTTTTTCTCCGAAAAGATAGACAGCAGATCTGTTGCCGTAAAAAGACCATGCGATTGCAGTAGAAATAGCGAACAAAAGAACTGAAATTGTTACTATCTTATCACCAAAAGAAAATAATGGGGATAATCCTTGTTTAAAAGCATAAGAGGTTAAAAGGCTACTATTTAAAAGTTGATTTCCCTTAAATACTCCATCTTTTAGTGCTAATGTAGCTTCACTAACGGAAGAAGAGGTGATATTAACATAGAATTCTGTATGCTTCCATGCACCAGTAGAAATAATAACCAATCCAGTCATTGTACAAATAATAATTGTATCAATGTATGGTCCAAGCATTGCAACCGTACCTTCTCTAATTGGATATTTGGTTTTAGCAGTAGAGTGAGCAATAGCAGCAGAACCCTGCCCAGCTTCGTTTGAATATAGTCCCCTTTTTATTCCCCATAACATTGTCATTAAAACTCCACCACCTGTACCTGCTATAGTTGCAGGGGGATTAAAAGCCATGGAGAAAATCATGGAAAAACTTTGACCTATTTTATCATAATTAAAAAGAATAATGAGGGAAGCAGCACTGATATAAATAAGAGCCATAAATGGGGCAAGGAAGCCAGTTACGTCTCCAATGCGAGATATACCGCCAATAATAACCATTCCAACAATAGCCGACATTATTATTCCATTAATAATTTGCAAAAAAGAAAGCTCAAACCCTGCCCATATCTCATGTTTAAAGGTTAGGGGATGTAATTTTCCTATTACATTAGATACCTCTGAATAAAGTTGATCGGATACCGTAAAAGATTGAATAGCATTTCCTGTGGCAAAAGAACAGATAACCGCGAAGGATGCAAAAAAGACTGCTAACCACCTCCATTTTTTGCCTAAGCCATTTTCAATAGTATACATTGGGCCACCAGCAGTTTTTCCAAGGGCATCCATTTCCCTATACTTAAGAGATAGGGTGCATTCTGCGTATTTTAAAGTAGTTCCAAAAAAAGCAGTTACCCACATCCAGAAAAGTGCTCCAGGCCCTCCATAATACATGGCAGTAGCTACACCTGCTATATTGCCGATTCCTACAGTTGCAGATAGGGCTGTCGTTAGAGCCTTAAAATGATTTAAATCACCCTCATCATCCGGGTTATCATATATACCTTTTGTTACATTAATACCATGTTTTAAAAATTTGATTTGTGGAAAACCTAATCTGATAGTTGCATATATGCCTGTACCAACTAATGCTAAAACCATTAAAGGAACCGATCTTTGGCTAGGGAAAGACCAAATCGCCTCAAATGTATGGATTCCAAATGCGTACATTATAAAAACGATAATACCAAATGTAAGAAAACCTGCGTTTTGTCTACTCATTTCATGCTCTTTTTGTTAATTAAATATAGTTATTATATAATAAATATTTTGGAACAACCTATTTAAATAGGATAGCCTTAATTTTATGTATATAGAATTCTTTTTTAAATATTTTTTCAATTTATAATTAAAATGCTGTGGAATTAATTGCTGGAGTTGATGAGGTTGGACGTGGTCCTTTAGCAGGACCTGTTATTGCTTGTGCTGTAATTTTACCTACAGAGCATTCTATAAAAGGCCTTAAAGATTCAAAAAAATTATCTAAAAAAAAGAGAGAAGAATTATTTCCAATAATACAGGATCAAGCAATATGTATAGGCCTGGGTGTCTCAGATGTAAAAACAATAGATAAACACAACATAAGAGAAGCCACGTTGATGGCAATGAAAAGTGCCCTTAAAAAGCTAGATCCAAAGCCGGATAAGGCATTAATAGACGGTGAATTCATAAAGGATATTTCTATTCCCAATAAAGGTATTGTAGGAGGTGATAACTTGATTGATTCGATAAAAGCTGCTTCTATTATAGCAAAGGTAACTAGAGATAATATAATGCAAGAATATTCTAAAATATTCTACGAATACGGATTTGAGAAGAATTCAGGATATGGGACAAAAATTCATATGGATGCATTGAAAAAATATAGAGCGACCCCAATACACCGAAAATCTTTTAAACCCGTATATAATGCTTTACCCTCCATGAGTTGGATAATAAAAAATAATAGAACAAACTGGTTAGGGCAAAAATTAGCTGCGCTATATCTTAAAAAACTGAACTTCAAAAAAATTGAAATCCTAAATAAACGTTTAATTTCTAAAAATATAGATATAGTCTGTTTCAAATCAAATGTATATCATTTCATTAATGTTTTTTCATCGCACCAAAAGATCAATAAAAAAACAAAAGAGGACATCCTAAAAAAATCATATGATTCATTTATACAATCTGTTGAGCAAAGTGAAATTATAGATTTTGAAAAACAAAAATCTGTGTTTGGATATATATTTGTTGAGATAAAAAAGGGAGGACCTAATATAATTTTTAAAGAAAATATTTTTTAGATTGAGACGTCTAAAAAAAATGATAATTTTCCAGTATGAATAAGAAGAATATAATTTCTGAGGCAAAGGCTATCCTTTGGATTATCTTATCAGTTTTGCTCATTAAAGTAACAATTCTTGAGGCATATATTGTTCCAACTGGAAGCATGGAAAACACCATTATGACTGGAGATTTTCTTATTGGCAGTAGATATGTATATGGAATGAGAACACCTGATTGGTTGGGAATTCCTTATACAGACATAGGGTTTTTTATTCCTTATTATAAATTTCCAGAATTTAAAATCCCAAAAGTTGGAGATGTCCTAATTTTTAAATATCCTAGGGATAAATATGTAAAATATGTGAAAAGGTGCGTTGCTGGCCCTGGAGATACTTTAAAAATTGTCGATAAAGCCCTCTATGTTAATAGTCAGAAAATTCCAATGTGGGAAAATGGAAAATTTTTAGGCCCAACAATTGATAAAAAGTACAATCAACCAGATATTTTTTTAAGCTCCGATATAAATGTTAACAGAGACCACTTAGGGCCAATATATGTACCAAAAAAGGGAGATGTTTTTAGTATTCATGAAGAAACAAACTGGAAATATCTTTTGCCATTACTTTTAATGGAAGGTAACACCGCAACACTGGAAAACAATGGTAAATCGTATCATTTTACTCTGCAAGATCCAAATGAGATTTTTAGAAGGAAAGGTAAAGAGGCTGTGTTTGATGAATATTTTTCTGAATATAATCAAAATGGGAAATTAATTACTCCTTGGAATCCAGCTTTTAAAAATGCTCATTTTAAGTATTTGATGATAAATGGAGAGCCTGCATCTTTGATGAATGAATATAAACTAAAGCAAAATTATTATTGGGCGATGGGGGATAATAGAGATGATAGTCTAGACTCTAGATATTGGGGTTTTGTTCCTGAAAATTTTATCTTAGGCGAAGCTCTTTTTACGTACTTTTCTTTAAATTTAAACACATGGATTCCAAGATGGGACAGGATTGGTACAGTCTTAAAATAATATTAAATTGAAAATAAGTAGTGTAATATTAATTATTTTTGCAATCAAGTTTTCGTTCTGCCCAGAATATCCAAGAATGGTAATGCACTTTGATTATGACGGTGATCCTAAAGTTGCGCTGAGCAACATTAAAAAAATATTAGAAAATGAAGGTTTTAAAATTATCGAGTATGCACCAGAAGACGGCTTTTTATTTACAGATTATAAAGAATTTAATTGGGGAACAGGTAGGAGGATAATAGCTGTTACTGCACATGTCCATGATAAAATTATTATAACCGGTATGGGTAGTATGGATATACCAGTTACAAATCTGGGAAGACCCGATGAGTTATTAAAAATTAAAAAAATGGATCGTTTACCATATACCGTTCAAAAAAAAGTTTTCTTGAGTTTAACGCGACCATTTGAAGAAATTGGGTTAAATAGAATTTATAATTGAATATGAAATGATTGTTGACCTGAAAATAAACTTGTGTCAAATTTGATACTTACAATACCATAAATACATATTAATTTGTTATGACTATGAATTTTGAAGAACAAGAAGGTAGGCAAGACTACTTAAACAATAAACTTGATGATTTATTGGAAGGGATTAATGCCAGTTACGGGCAATCTCTTTTAAATGAACTCGTTAGACGATTAAATCGAACTATTGAGGATTTTAATGAAGAATTCCAAGGTATTATTGGAAATCTTAAGGATAATTCTGAGAGACGACATCAAATTTTACATGATTTAATGGAGGGAAAGGATCTTAAGCCAACCAATGCCCCCTCTAGTAGTAAAAGTGCAGAAACAGGTACCATGGATCAAGAAGTATCAGATTCAAATTCTGAAGAAATGAGTGCTTGGGAAAAACGTCTTGAAGGACTAGAATAGACAAAGGATTTTAAATGAACGGTAAAGATAAGTTTATATTTTTTATTTTACTTCTATTGGTGCTCGGCGCTGGTTACTATTATACTATGACAGAGAGTATCTTTTTACGCATGGATCAGCTTCAAACTGCAGATAAAAAACATGTTGACAAAGTATTAGGTGCTTACGCGGATAGCTTAGATAGATATAATTTAAGATTTGTAGGAAGAGGAAAACACATGCGGAAAATGCAGAAGGATATTTCTTCAAATACTGATTTAATCGAAAAAAATACAGATTCGCTTGCTACCATGATCGATGACGTAAGCTTTTCATTAGATAATTTTATTCGGAAAACTGAAAAAGACTTTAGAAATGTTAATAATGATCTTGATGATTTAGCCACTGATTTTAAGGGTACAGTTCGTAAACTTAAACAAGGTATATCCGATTTAGAACAATTGACACAAACTTTAAATAAGCGACTTAAAGAAATTGAAGATCTTGAGCTAATTCAAGAAGAAAAGGCTGAAGCAGCTGAAAAAGACTAATTTTTAAAAAAATAAGATAAAATAAAAAAAGAGAGATTGGATATCTCTCTTTTTTTTAGTCGCAAATATATTTAACTATTTATTTGTGCTTAAAGAATTTTGTAACGAAGCTTCATCACAAAGGATGGAATGATTTTATTAGAATTCCTTAAATAATACTGTTTCTTTGAATCTTGCCGAAAGCTTATTGCGCATAATATATATTATGTATAATAAGAATTCTACCTAATAATATAGGTTTTCGTTGCACCTAATCCTTTAATATCTATTATTCTCTCTTCTAAAACTTCAAAATCTTCTTTTATAAGATTATAGGTTTCAGATGAAATTTGAATTTTATTCTCATAACCAGATGATTCCATTCTGCTTGCTTTATTTACAGTTGCTCCCCATAAATCATAAGCAAATTTATTTTTTCCTATTACACCGGCTACTATAGGACCTGTGTGGATACCTATCCGAAGTGATACATTCATAAGACTAAGACCATCGTTTATATTTTTTATGATTGAAATCATGTCTTTCGCCATATTAATTAAATCAATTGCTGATTTACGTCCACTAAACTGTAATCCTGCTACAGCAAAATAATTATCCCCAATTGTTTTTATTTTTTCAATATTATATTTAGTACTCAAATCATCGAAATGGGTAAAAATTGAGTTCAAGATCGATACTAGTTCCTTAGGATTAAGATTTTTAGACTGAGGTGTAAATTCTACAATATCAGCAAATAAAACAGATACTTCATTGTGTTTATCAGCAATAAGTTCTTCTCCAGATTTAAGTCTATCTGCTATTTCTTTTGGCAATATGTTCAATAATAAACTATCCGATTTTTCTTTTTCTTTTCGAATTTGTTCTAGTAATAGTTTTTCTTTGTCTCTTAAAAGTTTTTTTTCGATACAAGCTGAAATTCGTGCCTCAAGTATCATTTTATCAAAAGGTTTAGTAACATAATCATCAGCTCCTAGCTCAATGCATCTATAAATACTTGTTAAGTCATCCATTGATGAAAGCATAATTATTGGAATTTCATAATACCTTTTATCTTTTTTCAAAAACTCTAGCACTTCATATCCGTTCATATTTGGCATTATAATATCAAGCAATATTAAATCAAATTCATAATCATTAATTCTATTCAGGGCTTCTATACCGTCATTCGCAGAAACTACGGTATTTCCTATTTTTTGTAATCTTTTCTTTAACAAAGTAGTGTTATTTTTATTATCATCGACAACAAGAATAGAGCCTGTAACACTTTTTGTCTCTTCATCTTTATCTAGAGGCTGAATACTTGTTAAAACACTTTTTATTGCACAGAGGCTTTGATCTCTATTTTCAACAAATTTATTGGGATTGAATGAAATTACTTTATCAATCTCGCTAGTTAACGCTTTCCCAGACTTTATGATTTTGTCTAAATCTTCAGAAAAGGTATCCAATTCAATATTATCCGCATCTTCCTGAAGCATTTCGCTATATCCTATAACAGTATTTATGGGAGTCCTTAAAGAAATTTCCATTATACGCCCAATCTCAGAAATTTTTTCACCAGATAGTTGTAAATTAGAATCCGATAGTGATTCTTCAATAATTTTAAGTATTTCTTTACCAGAGTCATGAATTTTTTTCAAGTCTGGTAATATATCCTCAAAACCTTCATCTTCACAATCTTCAATCAACATTTCACTAAACCCTAATATCGCGTTTACGGGATTTTTAAGATTATGTCTTGCTTTACTAATTAAAGCATCTTTTTCTCTATTTTCTGACAAATTTGAAAAAATTAATTATTTAAAAAATCTTTAATCTTTCCTAAAAGTCTTTTAAACTCAATTGGCTTTGTGTCATATTCATCTGCACCTGCTTCCAAAGCTTTTTCTCTATCTCCAGCCATTGCATGAGCAGTTAATACTATTATGGGAATATTTTTTGTTTCTTCAGATTCCTTAATAGTTGATGTCGCTTGCCAACCATCCATAACAGGTAAACTTAAATCCATTAAAATTAAATCAGGGTTTTCACTAATAGACATATCTACACCCTTTTGACCGTCCTCGGCCATTACTACCTCAAATCCTTTTCTAATTAATCTTCTAGACAACATATCTCTGTTCATTTCATTATCTTCAACGATTAAAATTTTTGACATATCTAACCTTTTTCTTTGAGTTTTTTAATTCTATCTCCTACTTCACTGAGGAGTTCATCTTTGCTATATGAACCCTTTTGCATAATTGCTTCAACATTACCTTTCAACCTGTTATGATCTTCTTTTGTTAAATCCTTAGCAGTTATTACTACGACAGGAATATCTAACCATTCCTTTTTTTCTCTTAGTTTCTCTGCAAATTCAAAACCATCCATTTCTGGCATCATTAAATCAAGCAAGATAAGCGCGGGTTTAGCCTTATTTACTCTTTCAAGGGCTTCTTTTCCATTTCTAGCAATTATGACCTTAAAGTCATTTGTTTCTAAGCTTTTTGTAAGCATATCTCTGGTTATTTCATCATCCTCAACGATTAATATGCTTTGAGAATCTGTTTCGATTTCGTGTTTTTTAAGAATTTTAGAAAGATTGTTCCAATCAACAGGTTTTGTTAAATAATCAGTAGCACCCAGACTATAACCTATATCCCGTTCATTTGTCATGGTTAACATAATAACAGGGATATTTTTTGTAGTTTCATTATTTTGAAGAGCAGTTAGAACTTCCCATCCGTCCATTTCTGGCATCATTACATCTAGTG
>JAYPLH010000197.1:0-3776 GCA_038365355.1 Fidelibacterota bacterium | reverse complement strand
CTTCTCTAACAATTCTATTTACAAATTGATAATATTTCCCCCAAGCTCCTTTAAGCTTGATTTGGTTATTTAATTGGTAGGATAATGATAAACGAGGCTCAAAAAATACTTTATCCTCAAGATCAAAATGAGTGGCACGGATTCCACCAATAACATTTAGTTTTTCTGTTGGACTCCATTTATCCTGTAAATAAATTGTACTTAGTAATCCTTTATCTTTTTGAGCTATTACTGTTATAGTATCATTAATGCTATAGTTGTAGTCAACTTCATTTTTTGTAAGTTGAGCTCCAAATTCAATACTTTGCTTTGAGTTAATTTTATACTCATTGTGAATTCTTAGTGTAAAATCTTTTAGATTATTATCTTCTATTAAACCAATTTTATTTTTTATTGTTGAATCAGATAATTGAACACTTATATCGTTTATTCTTTTCCTCTGACTAAAGTAATTTGAATAAGCACCAACAACATTTGTGTAAAATTTATCACCCCATTGTCTTGCCCATCGAACACTTGAGCCTAAGTTCCCCCAATTCAATAAATCTTCAACATTAGCATTTATTGTTCTTTCTTGATCTGTTCCTGATCCAATAATATTTTGATTTTCTCTTGAACTATCTAGGTTATCTTCACCATTATAAATAGAGACTGAAATAATATCTTTATTGGTTGGCTTGTAACTGAATTTTGCATTTAAGTCATAAAAGTAAAATGATGGCTGTAGTTGATTTTGAAGAATCCTAGCTTGGATGGGTAGATTACCCTCATTGCTTGGACCTGAATCATTATATAAGTCAAAAATATTATTATATAATCCACTTTTAAGAATGTCTGTGTAAGACCTTCTGCCAGATATTAAAAGGTTCGCCTTCTTGCCAACTGGAATTTCAACAGTTGCATTAGCACTTAATAAGCTTAAACTACCTGAAAGACTAAATTTATTGCTATTACCTGTTTTACCAGTTAAATCCATAACAGATGAAATTCTTCCACCGTACTCAGCAGGGAAACCTCCTTTGAACAACTGAATATCCTTAATAACATCACTATTAAAAGCACTGAAAAAACCATAAAAATGATCAACATGATATACCGTGAAACCATCTAAAAGAACTAGATTTTGATCAGGAGTACCCCCACGAATATAAAGCCCAGAAGATGATTCATTTGTGCCGCTTACTCCTGGAATTAATTGTAAAGCTCTAAAAATGTCTTTTTCTCCTAAATTTGGTATTGTAGCTAACTTTTTAGGGGATAAAGATATCTGACTAACATTTTTATTCATTTTCATAATTTCCCTTCCTGAATCTAAACTGATTACTACTTCATCGAGTTGGTTAGAGTCAGGAGTCATTAAAACAATTATTTTATTATACGCTAACTCATTAGTAAGTGTCAAAAACTCAGTTTTATATCCCATAAATTGTACCATTATAGTTGAGTTTTCTGATGGCACGTCAAATAAAGTAAAGAACCCATCTTCATTTGTTGTTGCACCAATATTAGTGCCTTTTACAATAACATTTGCATAAGGTAAAGATTCGCCACTTTCCTTATCTTTTACTACACCACTAATTGTAATTGGATTGTTCTGAAATTTATTTGTAAATAGCGGTGAGCTTTCATTTTTGTCATTAGAAATTGCATAACACTTATTTAAAGAGTAACAGGTAAACGCAATTGAAATTAATACCAAAACTTTTTTTTCCACATTCTTAAAATTAGATGTGTAAAAATCTTAAGAATCTAAAGGCAGATTAATTATATATTTTTAAAGCTGACAAAATGAAATTTGAATTCTACATTTTCGAGTATTAAACAACTATAACTTTTTTCTAAGATTTAAAATGCTAACCATTTTTTAAATTCAGTTGCCTTAGCCTTACTAACTATTATTTTTTCTTCTGGCTTAGGTAGAATATTAACAATTAATCGCCCATTGAAATAGAAAGTAATATCTTCTATAGAACTTCTTTGGATTATAAATTGCCTATTAGCTCTATAAAAATCAACTGAAGATAATTCATTTTGAATTTCTTCTAATGTGCGATCAACTACAAAAGTTTTATTGTTTTTTTTAGTGGCATAAGTTACCTGATTTTTTTTGTGGAAAAAGGCAATACTATCAATTGCTAATGGGATTAGTTTTTCTTGATAATAAACCAAAAATGATTTTTTACTCTCAGAATTAATTTTTGAATTGTATATTTTTAAAATGCTCTCATAGTCTAATGCATTTGAACCTCCTTTAGTTAAACTTTTAAATTTTTCTAAAGATTTCTTAATTTTTGTCTTGTCAAAAGGCTTTAAAATGTAATCTACACCTTTTACATTAAATGCTTCTAAGGCATATTTATCATAGGAAGTTAAAAATATAATTGGGGTATTGGATTCTACTTCTTTAAAAATCTCAAATGCAAATCCATCGGATAGATGAATATCCATAATTAAAAGATCACACTTAAATTGATTTTCTCTCAACCAAGCAATTGATCCTTTTACACTTGATAAAATTTTTAATACAGAGATTGAATTATCTATCTCAGTAAGAATCGATTTAAGGTTCTCAGATATTAAAGGCTCATCTTCAATAATTACTAGATTCATAATAGATAACTTTAAATCAGTGGCAATTCGACACTAAAGTATTTTTCACTTTTTTGAATATTAATCTCCTTACCAACCAATATTTTATATCGTTCATTTAGGTTAGCAAGTCCAATTCCATTTGAATTCACTAACTTATTTTTTTTGTTTATATCGTTTTTAAAAATGATTGAGTCACCCTTTATTCTCAAAGTTATACATAAAGGTTTTTCTTGGGATATCTCATTGTGCTTGATAACGTTTTCTAAAAGAGTCTGAAATGACATATGTAATATTTTTTTATTGGTGTCAGGTACATTTATATCAAACGATAAACCACCCTTCATTCTGATTTTATATAATTTAAGATAAGAATCTAGTAGAGCTAGTTCTTCAACTAAATCAATAATCTGAATTTCATTATTTATAAGTGTGTAGCGAAAAACATCAGATAAATTTGAAAGATATTTTGTTGCCTTTTGCTGATTTTGATTTATTAAAGCAGATAGGTTTGCAAATGAATTAAATAGAAAATGAGGGTTAATTTGAGCTTTAAGATTTTCTAATTTTGAATTTAAGAAGGATGATTTTAATTTTTCATTTTCTAATTCCCTAAAATTATTTTGTTTGTTAAGCTGTAATAATTTTATTGCTAAAAGCATTAAAGCAGAGGTTATAATGGTTCTTATTAAAGCCCTTCTGTAAAAAATTTCCCTATTTGACACATTACTAAATATTAATTCTTGAGATTTTGAGCCTATATACCAAAAAACAGTTGTAAATAGTATAATTATCAAGATCATTTTTATGTTGAATAAGTCGTAAGAGAAGACTTTTTGAACATTTCTTAAGAGTATGAAGCCAATTATGCATGATAATAAAATATGGAAAAAGAATTGGTAAGTTATTTCAATTAAGGTTAAATTATAGAAGGGATTTTTGTAGAAATCACTATTACTAGAAAAAGAAAATATTATTGGGATATGAAAAAGTAGTGCTATAAAAATAGACACATAAACCACTGATAATTTTTCTCTTTTTTCTAATGACATATTTAAAAATTAGTCTATCATCTAGTGTTAAACCGATGAAATCAAAAACAAAAAATATTAAGTTTTTTACATTAAAATGATAGACTAAAGGTATGAATTACATGATATTAGCGAATCTTTTTCTTAACTCTTCAC
>JAYPLH010000196.1:1678-3781 GCA_038365355.1 Fidelibacterota bacterium | reverse complement strand
ATCTTCCAGATGAATACTACAATGATGAAAAATCATATCCTTTAGTGCTATTCTTACATGGAGCAGGTGAAAGAGGAAATAACGTCGATTCAATTAAAAAACATGGTATCCCAAAAAGAATTGAAGAAGGAGCTCATTTCCCGTTCATAACTATTGCTCCGCAATGTCGCGATGGGATATGGTGGTCGAATAGGGAAAATATTAATATTCTTGAAAAATTAATGAATTATTCAATTCTAGATTTGAGGGTAGATGAAAAGAGAATTTATGGTACTGGATTAAGTATGGGAGGGTTCGGAATTCTTGAATTAGCTTTGAAGGTCCCATCATTATTTACAGCTATAGTTGCAATATGCGGAGGAACTATTACAAATGATTTAAGTGGTTTAGAAAACACACCCACCTGGCTGTTCCATGGAGAAGAGGACGATGTTATACCAGTAGAGAGTTCGTTATTAATTTATAAACATCTAAAAGAAAAAAATAAAAATATTCATTTTACTACTTATCCAAATATTATGCATGATTCTTGGACGAAAACTTATGAAAATAAAGAAGTTTATGATTGGTTGTTAAGTTTTAAAAAAATGTAATATTTTTAAGTGATTGAGAGTTTAAACTCTTGATAGGACCATTAAACTTGATAATTATTGCTGGTCCTTTTCTTTTTAAGGTCAGCCCCTCTTTTTTTTCCCAGTTTTTAATCCATTTTTTTAGGCCTAGTGCTATTGGATGTAGGGTTAATTCTGCCTCATGAAATTTTATTTCTGGCGAATCCCCACCCAATTGTCTAAAAGATAGGTTTCCCTTTAAAGATGCTCTTATAAAGGGTGTGTGAATCATTAATTCTAAAACACCAGTAAATTGGTTGATCATTTTTATTTTAAAATCAACAAGTCTTATTGCAACGGAATTATTCCAAACACCAATTTGAGATAAAAAATTGTTAATGTCTGGCTCTTTACTTAAAGCATCAGGAACTTTTATTTCAAAATTCTTAATTCTGAATTGTCCTTCACCTTGATGAAAAGTGAGTGAAGAATCAAAATCCCCATCAATGATAAGGTTTTTGCTTTCTATTGATAAATCATGTAATGAAATAGTTGATTTATCTTCAACTTTGTTCTCTGGTTCTACTGTAAAGTGAATATCATTAATCTGAAACTTTGCATAATCCATTATTAGGGAGAATGTAGAATTCTTATCATTTAATTTTAGGTCAAGGTTTGTAGACGTAGTTGAATTAATTCCTTTCATCTTAAAGCTATAGAGCCATTTTAGATGCGGCATGTTTCCTAAAGAATCAACCAATGGGTCTGTGATAAATTCTTTTGTATTAAAGTCATAAAGTATTGATTTGGTTTTTGGAATTGGATTTAGTTTACTTGGTTTTGCAATGATTCTTGAAGGGAGATCTAGGGTATATGTCCATGAACTTTTATTTAAAGAACTTTTCGATGTGTTTAAATAATTATTAACAATTAGATCATTTATACTGCTAGGTAATTTTTTGTGGTCAGTCCGGTACAATTGGATAGAATTATTTATTTCTTCGATTCTTTGCTTGGGATATGATTGACGGCTATTTATTCTTTTTATTTTTTCATTTGCAATCCAATCAGGCTTAAATAATTCCGCATCAATGATTAAATTTTCAAGAGAAACTTCTGGACCAGAAAACTCAAATTTTGGGTTCAAGTAGTTAGAATCTTGCCATGTATTTATGTTAATGTTGGCGAATCCGAATTTAAATTCTTCAAGTTGAATAATGTAATAATCTGCGCCTGTATTATTGGGCTTGTAATCTAGATAAAAATCTTCAATAAAAAACCCTGAAGAGAGTATTGTGCTTTTTAGTTTACCTTTTCCTTGTCCATATAAATGTAAATAACTGGTAAAAAGTATTAACAAAAAAAAATGACTATGTAATAAACTTTTTTTCAATGATTAAACTTTCAATAGATAATAATTTATAATAATATAAAATAAGTATTTTTAAACATAATATATTGAAACATTATCATTAAAAATTAGTAGTATAAATGCAATGTCAAACCATAAAATAGTGTATTCAACTGATGATTCTTTGGTAACTGAAAATCA
>JAYPLH010000196.1:0-1578 GCA_038365355.1 Fidelibacterota bacterium | reverse complement strand
TGATAATTCAATCAATATAGATCAAAATATCCGCTTGCATCTAGATAGAAAAAAAGGTGGTAAAATTGCTACCGTAATTAAGGGCTTTGATCAAACGGATGATAGATTGAAAAATCTAGCAAAAAGAATAAAAAGAGAATGTGCTACCGGGGGTTCTATAAAGAATAATGAAATTATTATTCAAGGAAACAAAAGAGACGTTGTTAAAACTATACTTGAGGAAGAAGGGTTCAAACCAAAAATAAGTGGCGGTTAATAGATATGATAAAACTTAGTAATATTATTTTTTCATTTATTACAATATCTTTAATTATTACATCATGCTCTAACGCTGATAAAGCGGGGGATTTTACATTAGTAATGTCTGGAAGTATGCATGGTCAGCTTGATCCTTGTGGTTGAAAGAAAAATCCTATGGGCGGTCTGTCCAGGAGGTATGTAAAAGTTCAAGAGCTTAAGTCTGAAGGGAAAAATCCAATTATTCTTGATGCTGGGGATCTTTTCTTTAGCACAACTAACTTAAATAAAAATAATATTGAATCAGAGGAATATAGAGCAGATGCAGTTCTTAAAGGTTTTGGTAAAATTGGATGTGATGCGATTAATGTAGGTAAATATGAATTGTTAAATGGTTTGTCTTTTTTAAAGAGCATGTCTAGTAAAACAAAGATACCTTTTTTATCTGCTAACTTAAGAGATGTAAATACAAAAAAACTACTGTTCGAACCTTACATTGTTTTGGAAAGAGGCGATCTTTCTTTTGGAGTAATTGGTGTCACTAGCCTTTTGCCTGATACATCTACAGTTGTCTTTGCTGATGAATTTATTGAAGCTGGTAATAATTATATTGACATGTTATCAGATAAAACAGATATCATTATTATGCTTATCAATACAGATAGGCAATCCCAAAAAGATTTAGCGAAAAATTTTGAAAATGCTGATTTTATTGTAACCAGTGGATCAACAAATTTAACTAGAACCAATGCTCCTCAAAGCGAAAATGGTCCTTATATGTTTTCTTGTGGGAAGCAGGGTAAATATTTGCAGACTATTGAAGTAAAACTTAATGATGCAAATAGTCCCTTTGTAAATATATCCGATCACGAGAAAAAAATAAATAATGTGAAGAAAAGATTTGATAGGTTACAGAAAAAGGATCCTAAAAAGAAACTGGAGGAGATTTATAAAGATCAATCAAATGTATTAAAACTTATTGACCAGTACAGAATAGATTTAAAGTCATCTGAGGAAGCAATAGCACAGGCTAAAAACACTATTGTTTATAAAACACTTGGATTAAATAAAAAAATCACAGATGATCCTGAAATGTTATCCTTTGTTAATCAATCATTATCTATGTGTAAGGCTTTAAAACCACAAGTCAAAGAACCGAAGAAAACTAAGGTAGATCATAGCGGACATAACCATTGAAAGTATACAATTCTTTTCAAAACTAGATTGATACATACAGATACTCATAATAACTTTGGGAGTAGATATATATAGCTGCGAACTAAGTTTGCGAGAGTAGCTCAGCTGGTAGAGCATCACGTTGCCAACGTGAGGGTCGCGAGT
>JAYPLH010000195.1:0-3859 GCA_038365355.1 Fidelibacterota bacterium | reverse complement strand
TCAAATCCAAGAGCTAAATTTTCTCCTGGTTTTCCATCGCTCCAATTTCTTTGTTTAATGTTGATAGCACTTGAATCACCATTTGCGATTGAGTCTATAAATTGAGCTAAATTGAAATATTGTAATGATGAATCCCCGGTTATACTTGTATCAACAGAGAATAAACTATTCTCAACAAAAGTACTATCAAATAAATTAATTTCATCAATGTCATCTTTTGCTTTGAGAAAATGGATTCCAGCCTTTACTTTATTATTAAATGCTAAAGAAAGTCTATAAGAGTTTATTTTTCTTGGAAAGGTATACCCTTTACGATCAAAAGGATATATTGTTTTATTTAATGAGTTATCAAATTTGACATTTTCTGTAAGCAACTCATATGCTTTATTAATCCCTCTTTTGTACTGCACAGCTCTAGTTAAAGTACCAGAGACACTTTCAAATTCAAAACGTCCTTTTATGTCAAAATCAAGAAAATCACGTCCAAGTAGTCTAAACCCTCCAAAGCCAAAGCCAAAATTAAATCCAGCATCTGTGTGCCTACCTCGTACTCTCCTTCCATCAAGAAGAAATGGTGAAATTGAAGGATATACATCTCCATTATCAATTTTAAGATAATCTAAAACCTGTAAAGTTAAACTTTCTCTATTTACTGGCTGAAGATACTTTGATTCTCTGCTAGATTTTCGAGAACTATACCTTACTTTTATCCATGGTATTTCTGCATCTATTTTTGTAGAAATTTCTTGGTCATTTATAGTAATCGAGGATGCAGTATTGTTGGCCGTTTTTGCAAATAATGATCCTTTATACTTAAAAGATTCAAATAAATTACTAGATCCTTTCCCAACACTAAAATTCCATTCTATTGGTTGAACATCCATCCCATATTTAGTTTTGAATAATAATTTTATTGAATGAAAACCAGATTCCATTTCTTGATTTGGAACATAAGACAAAACATCCCCTGATATGATTGCATCGCTAGAAACATCTTGGTTATCAATGAGAATTTGGTATTGACTTTGATCTATATTTGATGCATTGAATAGTGAAACAGATATAACCACCTCATCTGATCGTAAAAATGCTCCATTTTCAGGAGACAAAATTAAGATATCAACTTCAGCATAATCTTTAGAACTTGAACTTTTTGCCTGTTGATTTTGACTTTTTTTAAAGGATAAGACTTGAATATTTAATGGATTTTCAAATGGATTATCTAAAAGTGGTAGAGAAATTCTCCCACCATCTTGTTTATGTAGTACGGTAACATATTCAATATCATTTAAAGAAACTCGATTCCCAGGAATTATACCTACCCAGTGTCCATTTTCATAAACCATCATAGTTTCTTGATAACTCAATTCCCCCTTATCACGAAAATATAGTGTACCATAACTAATATATTCTTCATTAAATAAGGTTTGTGATATTTTTACTGGCTGTCCTGGATCTACTGAACTTGGATTTTTATGATAATACAAATGATTAGATTGAGCGAGGCATAGCATAGGGAAAACTAAATAAACTAAGAGAGCTATTTTTTGAACTCTATTATTTATCATAAAAATTTTAAACAAGCATAAAGAAAAGTGAATGATTACTCGTATTCAATTATCATTACTTTTTGTTCACCATTTGGTCCTTCAAAATAAATTTTGATTTCAGCCTGCTGCTCATCTTGATTTGTAGGGTCTTCTGGAATAGAAGATTCTTCCGTCTCTTCAACATTAACTTCACCATCAGGGGTTGAGAATCCTGATGAACCTTCAGTAACATTAACCTCTGCACCGGTTTCATTATTTGTTAGGGTTACCAAACCCTCTAAGCCAATAACTAAATCACCATCTACTGGATCAGTAATCATCCAGAAATCAGTACCTTTTACTGAAGCAACTGAAGTTGGTGTTTGAATTACAAAGTTACTGTTCTGTTTGTTGACAGTTGCTCGAACTGTTCCTACATCCATATTTATTTTTTTTGCAATACTTCTGGCTGAGCGTTGTCCGGTAATCACTGCTTCTGAATTTTCTTTTAATTTTAAAGTTGACTTATCATCAATAAATATAATTGCAGTAAACCCTGAAGAACCCGTTCGAATTTTATCTCCATCTGATAAAATTGTCCCTGGCTTTAAATTTGCAAAATCATCTTTACCAACTGGCATAATTTCTACTAGTCCTTTGATTTTGGTAGTAACTGCAATTTTGTTACCGTGAATCCAGGAAATAAAAATTATGAAAAATATAATATTATAAAATGATCTCATTCTACAACTATAGACTGTATCTGATAAGCATCACTATTAATTTGATTTAAAAGATAATTCAAACTTGATTCATCTACGCTTACACCATTGATCTCTATTTGACCAGTAGGAATAAAATCCTCTAAATCATTACCCGAACCAAATAAAGCATTAAACTGATCTTGTCCAAGAGCCTGCTCTAATGCTAATAGCAGAGTATTCATTGAACTATTAGTATTTGTATTTGCTCCACCTGATTGATTAATCATAAAACTATAGATAGAAGAAAGCATCTGCTCAGGACCAGAAGTTGTTGGTATCGTTTTCATTATTTGCCAGCAATAAATATTCCCTTCTTCTAAAGGATATGCATCAGATGGAGGATATTGAAAACTATTCACATTGTCAATAGAATACCATTCTTCAGATTGATCAAATGGCAATACCCGCTGATCTTCAATTGCCTCTTCAACGGATGAATGAATTTCTGGATTAAAATTTGCTACTCTAATAAATGAATTACAACCATTACAAGATTGCGAAAACCATTGAAAAATTGGAAATGTTGAATACACTATATTGTCAAGAGTATCAGATAATGCACCTCCAGGAGACTCAAGTGTTACAGAGGCAGGGGATTGTACTAAAAAAGTTCTGCTATCAGAAGCAAGTACTTGATCATTTTCAGATAAAATAACAACTTCAAACGTATATTCACCATCAGCTATTTGACCGATCGTAAGAACGCTTTGCATAATTGCATCCGCTTGGGTTGGATTTAAAATTTCAATTATATTTCCATTTAAATTAACAGGGTTAGGAGGAGTATCTAAATCAAAGATCGTAGATGTTTCACTAGAAAGGTCCCGATTATCTAATACTATTGGTGCAAGCAATTCAAACGGATCTGTTTCAATTGCAATAATAGTTTCCTCATTGTAAATGCCAATTGCAGGAGAAACCATTGATGCATTAAATCTTACTTTTATGGATGCAGGATATTGGTCTGATGATAGTTCATATCTAAAAATTTGCACATTTGTTGCACCTGTACCAAAATCAAAACTACTAACATAGTAAGTAGCATACTCAAATATCTCTCCAGATAAAGAGATAGATTGAGATTTGAGCATATTAAAGAAACATATGACAGGGATTAAAAGTATAATTTTAATTTTAGTAAGCATATTTCATTTTATAACTGTTCTAAATATAGCGATCAAAAATATTGGATCATAAAATAAAAAAGCCTCTTTTAATAAGAGGCTTTTTTAAATGTTCCCGGCAACGTCCTACTCTCCCACGCTGGTCACCCGCGCAGTACCATCGGCGCAATAGGACTTAACTTCCGAGTTCGGGATGGGATCGGGTGTTTCCCCTATGCTATAGCCACCGGAAAAAATTTTTGGAAACTGGACCAAGTCAACATCAAAATAATGTTTTGGCAAAGCCATTCGGCTAATTAGTACTACTCGGCTGAATGCATTACTGCACTTACACCTGTAGCCTATCAACGTTGTAGTCTTCAACGAGCCTTATTACCTCAAGGGTAGGGAAATCTAATCTTAGGGTGGGTTTCGCGCTTATATGCTTTCAGCGCTTATCCTG
>JAYPLH010000194.1:0-3863 GCA_038365355.1 Fidelibacterota bacterium | reverse complement strand
TCTGATTATGTAGTTCGTTTTCATGGTGGGAATAATGCTGGACATACAGTAATTGTTGATAATAAAACATATAAACTACATTTAATTCCCTCTGGCGTCGTTTATGGAAAACCAATTTCAGTAATTGGAAACGGCGTTGTAGTTGATCCAAAAGTACTTTTAGATGAAATAAAATACATTAAAGAGAAAGGAATTAATCCAAAACTAATCGTCAGCGATAGAGCCCATGTAATCATGCCATACCATATTAATTTGGACAATGCACTTTCCAATCACCAAGGAAAATTAGCAGCAGGAAGTACAGGAAAAGGTATCGCTCCCGTATATGCGGATAAAATGTTCCGGAACGGTATTCGAATGATAGACCTTTTGGATCCTAACGTGTTTGAAGAGAAGCTAAAAAAAGGCTATTTATTTTCAAAAAAAATTGTTGAAAGAGCCCTCCTTCAAAAACTTGATGTCTCAATGCATGAAATTTTGAAAAATTATTTACATTATGGAAAACAGCTCTCTTCATATATATGTGACACTTCTGTTGAACTTTATACTGCCTATCAAAATGGAAAATCAATTCTTTTTGAAGGAGCGCAGGGGATCAGCTTGGATGTCGACCATGGTATATATCCATTCACAACATCTTCAAACACAGCTACCGGCCATATATCCACTGGAACCGGTGTAACTTTCCGATCTATAAATCGAGTCATTGGTGTGGTAAAAGGTTATTTAAGTCGCGTTGGGGAAAGCCCATTGCCATCAGAAATAAATGGTACTGATGCTGAATTATTACGAACAAAAGGTGGAGAATATGGAACCACTACCGGCAGGCCAAGAAGAGTCGGTTGGTTAGATCTTGTGCAAGTTCGACAAGCTGTTCGTGTAAATGGACTTACAGAAATAGCATTAACAAAACTAGATATTCTAAATAATTACAAAGCTTTAAATGTCTGCGTGTCTTATGATATTGAAGGGAAAATAGTAGATGAAATGCCCGCAAGTTTAGAAAAATATAGAAAATCTAAACCTGTTTATAAAACATTACATGGTTGGGGTTCTCTCCCTGAAAAAGTTTGGGAAAAGGGGTATAATAGCCTACCTAAAGAGCTTAAAGATTATATTTCATTTATAGAAAACGAAGTTAATTGCCCTGTGAAAATTGTTTCTGTCGGACCACAGCGACACCAAACTATTATACGATAATGGCTTTTACAAAAGAGATTGTTGATTTTTCTCAACTTGACAATATCGAAGTTCAAAAAAAACTAGAAGAATTTCATATTCCTCTTACCCCTGAAGAAGCATTAAAAATACAGAATGAAATGCTTGGTCGTGCCCCATCTTTAGCAGAACTTGTTCTTTTTTCCATTCAGGGGTCTGAGCACTGTAGCTACAAAAGTAGCAGAAAACATTTAAAACAATTTACGACAGAAGGACCCGATGTAGTTTTGGGAGCAAAAGAAGATGCTGGAGTTGTTGCAATAGCCCAAGATAACAGAGGAAAACGTTGGTGCATTGTAATGAGTCATGAGTCCCATAATCACCCCTCTCAAATTGTACCATACGAAGGTGCTGCAACAGGAGTGGGTGGAAATGTACGAGATGTAATGTGCATGGGGGCAGAAGTAATTGCATGCACGGACTCTTTCCGGTTTGGCGAAATAAAAAGAAACAAAACAAAATGGATTCATGATGGAGTAGTGTCTGGAGTAGCTAGCTATGGAAACCCACTTGGAGTGCCCAATATCGGTGGAGATGTATATTATCATAAAGGATATAATGAAAATTGCCTAGTAACACTAGTAACTCTTGGAATAATTAGAGAAGATCACATTATACATTCCTACGCTCCAAAAAATGCAAATGGGTACGATTTAATTCTAATCGGAAAGCCGACTGACAACAGCGGCTTTGGTGGAGCCAGCTTTGCATCTTTGGAATTAGAGGAGAATGAAAAAGAAAAAAATAAAGGTGCTGTGCAAGAACCAAATGCTTTTTTAGAAAGGCACCTCCTAAAATCCACCTACGCTCTTTTTAAAATTTTAAGAGAAAAAAATCTTGTGGATCAAGTTGGTTTTAAGGACCTCGGTGCTGGAGGAGTTGCTTGCGCAAGTGTTGAACTAGCTGAAACATCGGGTTATGGATCAGAAATTTGGATGGAAAAAATTCATATCGGATTAGAAAACCTACACCCATCTGTTTATTTATGTAGTGAAACACAAGAACGTTTTATGTGGGTATGCCCTACTGAAATTACCACAACGATAGTAGATCATTATAACAAATCCTTTGATTTACCGACTGTAAGTTCTGGAGCAAAAGCTTCAGTAATAGGGAAAATCAGGGATGATGGGATGTATGTTGTGCATAACGGTGAAGAAGAAATTGTAAACGCTCCTGCTTCTGAAATAACAAAAGGTTTTTTATATGACCGCCCTTACAAAAAAACAAAAACTAATCATTCTGAACCAGACATTGAAGAACCAAGCAACTATAATAAAGTTCTATTAAGAATTCTTGCTCATGAAAACGTTTGTAGTAGAACTCCTGTGTATGAAAAATACGACAAACAAGTCCAGGGTCGTACCTATATTGAAACAGGTTTAGCGGATGCAGGTGTGATGGTCCCATTTAATTCATCCGAATTTCCGAAAGAAATAAGAAACGTAGGCATTGCTCTATCTACAGACCACAATCCACTGCACGGGCTTATAAACCCTTATTTGTCTGGAATAAATGCTGTGGTAGAAGCCATGCGCAATGTTGCTTCTGTTGGAGCAACACCACATGCGATTACAGATTGTTTATGCTATGGAAACCCTGAAAAACCTCAGCAAATGTGGCAATTCGTTGAAGGGGTTAGAGGAATAAATGATGCATGTAAAACAATTACGCTAAAACACTCTAAAGAAAGTCCAACTCCAATTATTGCTGGAAACGTTAGTTTCTATAATGAGTCCAAAGATAAGCCTATTCCACCTAGCCCAATTATCAGTTGCCTTGGGAAAATACAGGATGTAGAAAAAGCGATCACAATGAGTTTTAAAAGAGAAAACTCATCAATAATTCTTATTGGAAAACGAAAAAATGAACTGGGTGGTTCTATTTTTTATGATTTACACAACGAGCTTGGTAAAAATGTCCCAACTCCAGACCTTAACGAGGTAAAAAACCAAATCTATGGAATTACGGACTGCATTGAAAAAGGTCTGGTTTTTGCTTGTCATGATATATCTGAAGGAGGGGTAGCCGCTTCTTTATGCGAAATGACATTTGGTAATTCTATTGGGTGTTGCGTGAATATAGAAAGCAAACTTTCAACTGAAAAAATTCTTTTCTCAGAAACTGGTGGATTTATTCTTGAAACTAAAAATGAAAACATTGAATCCATTCAGTCTATCTTTAATCAATACAAATTAGACACCTACGTGATTGGAATTACAGGAGGTAATAAAATAAAATTGAATGACACTGTTAATATTACGGTTAATGATGCAAAAAAAAGTTGGGAAAATGGGCTTCGGGACAAGCTATAACTTTAAAAGGATTCTTTTTGATGTCTAAGGTAAGCTACAAAGATGCAGGCGTGAATATTGATGCAGGAAACGAAACTGTAGATCGAATAAAAGAAAACATTAAATCCACCTTTACAAAAAATGTTTTAACAGGAATTGGTAGCTTTGGTTCTCTGTTTAGTTTGAAAACAATATTAGAGGAATATCGTGACCCTGTATTAGTTCAAAGTATCGATGGGGTGGGAACAAAAACTATTATTGCTAGAAAACTCCAAAAATATGATACCATTGGGATCGACTTGTTAAGTGCTTGCGCAAATGACATTCTAGTCATGGGAGCAAAGCCTCTTA
>JAYPLH010000193.1:1782-3906 GCA_038365355.1 Fidelibacterota bacterium | reverse complement strand
CTTTTAATTGTTTTGACTGATCGGTATTATCAAGCTCAGGTTTATCATCCTTGTTTTGTGAATATAACAGTGAACCTTTTAATAAACCCAAGGTAATATATAGGGCAGTAATAAATTTCATGTAGTAATGAGAATGGAACCTCTACTTTTCTAACAGTTTTTTGGCTTTTTCCAAAGTTTCTTTTTCATCAGCAGTTAATGAGCCAAACCCTTTGGAGTTAATTTTGTCGAGAATTCTATCGGTCTCCTCTCTAATCGACTCATTTTTACTAAAGTTTACTTTGTAGTTGGTTTTTGTAAATTTCTGGTTTGCTGAAATTACTGAATCTGAAAATTTTATCCGCACTGGCATTTTGATTAAACCAGTTTCTGACAGATAAAAAATTAGTCCACAAGCCATGCCACCAAGATGGGCAGAATGAGCAATTCCGCCAATGCCCTGGACTTCGGTCCCTAAAAACCCATAAATTTCTAGGCCTAGTGTACCCCATAATACCCATTTGGGTTTAACCGTGATGGGTAAAATAAAAAAAAGTAATAACGAGATAGGCTGATTTGGACGGAACAAGCAAAAGATACAAAGTGACCCAAGCACCACTGATGAAGATCCTATAATCATCTCCTTGTGTGAATAGTTGAAAGGCAACCAAAACAAGAGCCCGAATAAAAGAGAGGCTAAGCAAAAGAATCGAAATTTGGCTGTTCCCAACAAACTCTCAACAGGCCTTCCAATAAAATGAATTCCAATTAAATTCACAATCAAGTGCAGTGGACCGTCGTGAAATAAAGCGTAAGTGATTGGCGTCCATATATAACCGTTTTCCCAGCTCACTGTTCCAAACGCGACTTTTTGATTAACTCCTTGCGGTGTTAAGATTAGACTAAGAATTGCCTGTGCTAAAAAGCAGCTGATCAATAAAAGAATGATTTGATCGCAAAAAGACCTTTTAAAAATATCTCTTGGCGACCTCATGTAAGCTCTGTCATAAAGCATAATATAACAAGGTATATTCTTAATCAGATAAAAACAACCGTAGATGTGGAATGACCAAAAGTATAACTTACCCGATCATTCTTACATTAATTCTTTTACTTAGTACCCTCGCTCATTACAAGAATGTCCCAATTTTTCATTACCTCCTTATTACAGTAGTTATTGTTTTATTAAAATACTTTTGGAGGAAAAAAGTATTTCGTAATAGAAAGTTTTTAATTATTTTGTTTTTGGTAATTATATTCTTATTTAGACTTAACAATTTCACTATTTTTGAACCTAGCTTTTTATCAAATGATAGGCTATTATTACAAAATAAGAAAGAATATATGGAAATTTCTTCCTTTAGGTTCAATGAGTCAAAGTGGTGGTGAAGGTTTTTATATTGGTTTAATTACCGGGACAATACCAAATGAGCCATTTTTTATAAATAAGAAAATTTTTTATCAAAAGAAGCAAATTATGTAGATAAAAGAATGCTTTCATGGGATCATATTAATGGAGTTTTTACTAACTTTGATCCAGTGCTCAATAAAATTACAGTAGAAAATAATTATTCAAAAAAACAAAAAAGTGAAAAACTTTATAAACATTTAGGAAAATAAAAAAAATTAGTAAATGTAATAAAAGATTATGAATCCATTCCTTTTGGTTGGGCAATGTTGACTGGTTCAAAAGAGTTTATCTCAAATAAAAATAAATCCCGTTTTATGGAAACTGGAACGATGCATCTTTTTGCAGTTAGTGGTTTACATCTTGGTTTTTTCTACCTCTTGCTTTCTCTAGCACTAAAACCTTTGAGAGTTAATCATCTTGTCGCTTTCTTTCTTAAGTTTTGTATGTGTATACTTTATTTATATGTGATTGAATTTCCTATTTCTGCGATACGTGCACTGATAATGATTTCTTTTTTTGATTTATATAATCTTTTTAATTTTAAAAGAAAAAATATTAACTGTTTTAATGTTTCTGTTATAACTATTTTATTCGTAGACCCATATGTTTTGTTTTCTTTGAGTGCACAATTGTCATTTACCGTTGTTTTATTTATTTTATTATGCATCCCTAAAAAACCTTTTTGTAACTCAATATTTGAATCAATAAAAACTAAAATTATATCTATTATAGTA
>JAYPLH010000193.1:0-1772 GCA_038365355.1 Fidelibacterota bacterium | reverse complement strand
TAATCGCATTATCTGCTTCAGCTGGATCTTCTTTGCTTGTATTAGATAATTTTAATTTCTTTTCATTTATAAGTATTTTTACGAATATACTAATTACTCCAATTATTTTTGTGTTTTATTCTATAAATATAATTTTCTTTATTCTATACTTTACCTTCGAATCATGTGCTTTAATTAATTTACACATGTTTTTTTATGAAATTATTTCATTCATAATACAATCAATGCTTGAACTTAGCTACTTCCTGCCAAAATTTCACAATCTTTCTTTTGAAGTAAACGATTTTCTGCACTTTCTATTGTTCTCGTTTGTTTTACTTCTCTTTTCTTTTTCGATCAATTTTAAGTTTAGGTTCTTTCTCGTTCTTATCTATTACTGTCTTATATGGACGGTTTGCTTTTGTTTACCCTGGTGATTTTGTGCTGATTTTAAGTTAGTTGCCCTTCAATTGATTATCTAATAAATCTGAATTTAATTATGTTCACTAAAGATACGCTAAATTTGTGGTATTCTGGTCAAGGTATGTGGAAAGAGACTCCAAAAAACAATTGGGATGACTGGAGGTGGCAATTGAAAAATCGGCTAACTCAAAAAGTTCAAATAGCTAAATTACTAAAATTGTCAGAATACGAGTCTGCTGGTCTAGACATTGCCAATGATAAACTTTTGGTATCCATTACTCCTCACTTTTTTAACTTAATTGATCCAGATGATCCCAACTGTCCTATTCGTAAACAGGTTATTCCGACTAAAGATGAAGGTGTGTGTTTAAGTTACGAGAATGAAGATCCTGTTGGGGAAGAACAATCGATGGCGATTCCTGGTTTAGTGCACCGCTATCCTGATCGTGTATTATTCTTGGTTACTGATCGTTGCGGGTCGTACTGCCGATATTGTACTCGCAGTAGACTCGTTTCTAATGCACAGGGCTATGGATTTCGTCCAAACTTCGAACAATGTCTAAATTACATTAGAGAACACAAAGAAATACGAGATGTTTTAATAAGTGGTGGAGACCCTTTACTTTTGTCTGATGATAAGCTCTCTGCCTTATTTGGTGAACTCGCTAAGATCCCTCATGTTGAATTTGTTAGAATAGGTTCACGATTGCCCGTGTTTCTTCCTCAACGTATTACCTCTGGTTTATTAAGTGCCCTTAAGGCACACCCTAATTTATGGATGAGCATCCATGTAAACCATCCCAAGGAGTGTACTTTAGAATTAAAAAATGCTTGTCACAAACTTGCGAATGCTGGGATACCCCTTGGCAACCAATCTGTTTTACTTAAGGGTGTTAATGATGATTTGTTAGTAATGAAAAGCCTTATTCATCGATTATTAATGATGAAAGTCAGACCATATTATCTATATCAATGTGATCTCGTTCCAGGTAGTTCACATTTACGAACTCCAGTATCAAAGGGGATTGAAATTATAAAGGGCTTAAGAGGAGCGACTACGGGTTATGCGATTCCCCAATTCGTTATTGATGCTCCAGGTGGAGGAGGAAAGGTTCCACTAAACCCTGATTATATCGAGCAAGTTGATGGAGATGTCTGGGTACTTAAAAATTTTGAAGGAAATATTTTCAAGTATCGCTCTGTTTAGGCCTTCTAGTCGGTCCTGATGGGCATGACCACGCAGAGAAAATCATTTTTGTTTTTCTTCTCGGCATTGACCTTAAACACGCCAGGGCTCATATCGTCTCGAAATTCAAATATTACATTATCTTGATTAATGGATTTTAGGGGATCTAGGAGAAATTTTGGGT
>JAYPLH010000192.1:0-3920 GCA_038365355.1 Fidelibacterota bacterium | reverse complement strand
CTTCTGGTCCGTAGCCAGACGCTCTATCCAATTGAGCTACGGGCGCATATGTAAAACAGATTGGAACTTATTAATCAAACGCGAGAGCTTCAACCTGATAAACTTTTTTATTATTTTGCCCAGCTCCGTCAAATTGAACAAAAGCAACCAAATTTAAGTCTTGAACATTCCAACTAACTCCAGAATCATTAGGCCAATTACTATCCATTGTCCAGTTAAACACTTTATTCAATGTTTCCCCAGCTCCTAGATTAATAGTATCAAAATAGACTTGCTGACCGTCAATGATATTTCCACTTAAAAAATCGACAAATGTTTGATCAAATACAGTTTGTCCATTTGGTGCATTGTATGTTGAATTGTCATGAGTAACAGCAACATAAAGCTTAAATCCTGAAACATCACTTATATCAGCGGATGAAGTTACTCGAACATTTCCACTAATATTATAACCATTTCTTGATCCACTTATATCAATTTTAAAAAAGGTAGATTGATTTATAGCTGCTCTTGCATTAGTTCTCCATGTAGTTGCAGTTCCGGCAGAATCAACATTGCCATTTGTATACATATGAGGAACATATCCAACGTCATAATAAGCTTCTCTATTGATAACTGGTGCTTGATTCCAATCATAGTATGGATCCCCAGATGATGGCCACCATACATGATATCTTAAAATAATCCATTCATCAGCCAAGTCGCCAGCATACACAGAAGATGTCGGATCTAGATATCGATTTAAAGTTGTATTTTGTGGCAAACATGGACCACAAGTGGTAGAAGTAAACAACTCCATTAAAATCTTAGAATCGTAGACAATTGCGTTACTTCCACCCTCATTATTGTTTTCAGTAGTAGCAGTAACATTGCTGCCTTCTTTACCACAAGAAAGCAATATAAATAGTCCTAAAATATATATTTTGAAAATTTTATCCATTTACCAACCCTTCTTAAGAAGTTAATTCAAATTTGAGGTGTAGTCAATTCTTAGACCATCTTCAAAAGCTTGCACATATCTACAAACACCGTTTGTACAATCTAAACCTCCTCTAACAGATCCGTAAAAGAGTTGTAAAGTATCATCGGAATCAAACTTATAAGAAACACCTATTGACTCCCATGAATTTGATGAATCAAAGTTATCATTAGTATTATCATTCAATTTTGATTCATCTGCATTCGTTGTTTCAAAAGAAAAATTGAATGTCCAGCTCTGGTTATAGTTGGCTGAAAATGAGATAAATCTATTTATCTGCTCTTTTTTACTTAATAATGAATGAAATGAATATAAATTGTCAATTCCATCTACATCAGAAATAATTGTTCTCTTGAAACCTGTTTTAAGTTTTTGATATTCAAACTGAACATCATAGCTCCATTGAGAATTTGTCTTAAAACTTAACAAAAAAGGAAAGGTTTGGGATTTTGAAACTTCAAAAGATTGAAATTCTGGTCCGTTTGTCAAAACATTAAATACTTTATTTTGAAAATCTATTCCTGTTTTATAGTAAATATCTCCACTGGAGCTATAACCACTAAACTCTAAATAGGTTTCTTCAAATGGATATGAACTATATTTAGATGATGGAAAGGTAGAATTTTTCTTACTTAGCCAATCTCCATTCCAATTTTGATACCAATCTTTTGTACTACTTGACTTTAGATAATTTATGGCAACAATATTATACTCATTTAATGGCCCTGAAATTTGAAGTTCAATTCCAATTTCATCATTCAAATTTACCTCTTGAGATGTTCTGCTTAGTAAGCGAAATGTATGAAGATAGTAACCAGTTGGAGATCTTTGAATATCTAGAGCATTTCCAAAATTATCTGATTGATTATGCCTTATATTAGGATTATTGATATCCATTTTCATTGACCTGTATGCAGTTGTAATTGACCAGTTTTTAAAAAAGTTTGTATTAGATAAATAGAATCCGGAACCTTGTATATTTTCATCAAAATCTTTTTTTTCAGAATCCTTTCTAACAAACGAAAAATAAATATCTCCAGCAGAATAGCTTTTCTCGAACCTAAAGTTTGATAAACTGTGATGAACATCTCTACTGTCCTCTTCAACGCTTAATATTGATAAACCATAATTAAAACTTGGAAAATTATGATTTATATCAGCTCCGTAGATAAATTGATCAATGAAATAATTTGGAACTCTTGGGTCATAATTTGCATGACTTGTTATGCTTTTACTAATTGCTAAATCTCCTGCAATTAGATTTATCAAAAAATCAGAACTGGAATACTTAAGTCCTAAACCATTTGCACCAGTATCAAAATCTAAATTTTGGTAATCTAACTGATTTAAAATCAATCCTCTACCCCACGTTTGATAAATATCTCCCAATTCCATTGAGAAATTTTCATTATAATATCCAATTAAATACTTTCTTAAACCTCTTTCATCCAAACCTATCTCAGGAGGATTGCTATTTTCAAAAGAAAAGATTCCTTCAATCATATAGTTGGTTTTAAATAGTGTAATTTTAGAATCAAGAATTAATTCATTATAATTATAGTTATTGCTACTATTGCCATAACGAACTTCAAGCTCATTTGAAATATTTATTTGAGAAAATAATGTTGAAAAAAACAATAAATATATTACCTGTTTACTCAAAAATTACCTGCTCAATAATATTTTTAATTTCAACTTCATCTCCAATATTAAAACCTCTTTTTCTATAAATAATTTGATTATTTTTTGTGATAAGAGTTAATGGAATTGGTTGAGCATTAAATGATCGCGAAAGTTTTTGATTGTAGTCCATAACGATATGATATTTATTATCAATGGGATATTTTTTTGTATTTACTAATCTTTTTACTTTTGCAATTTCACCAGCTTTATCAGTGTTAATTAGGATAACAGATAAATTTTCATAATCTTTAACAAAAACATTAATCTTATCAATTTCTTTTATACAAGGAAGACACCAAGTAGCCCAAAAACTTATCAAAGTTACTTCACTAGTTAAATTAATTAAATTGCTTGATTGATTATTTAAAAGCTTTACAGGATAGTTAGGTAGATTATCTTGAGGAAACAAATTGCAAACAAGTAGACAAAATAAAATTATTTTTTTCATTCAACTTCTGAAAGTGTATGCCTTAACCTAATTTGACAGATATCTTTTCCTAATAATAGAATTAAATCAAAAATTCCAGGTCCAAAAGGTATACCACTAAGAGCCACTCTGATAGGTTTCATTACTTGTCCAATAGCTACATCATGTTGCTCCATTAGATTTTCAAAAATGTTTTCTAGCTCTACCCTGGACCAATTTTCAATTGAGGTTAAAGCGGATTTGAAATCTTTAATTATTGCAATAGACTTATCATTGTAGGTTTTGCTCAATAAATCAGAATCATAATCTAATTTGTCAGTAAAAAATATTTCAGACATAGATGCAATTTCGGTAATTGTTTTAGATCTATCTTTTATTAATTTTACAACTTCCTTCAAATATTCCCATTCTAAACCATCTCCCCATCCCGAGTTTAAAGCATAAATTTCATTCATTAAATCTCTCACGCTCATTTCTGATAAATGTTGTTGAGAGATCCATAATAATTTCTTTTCATCAAAAACGGCTGATTTTTTTTGTACTTGTTTGAATTGAAAGCTATTAATCAGTTCATTTTCATCAAAAATTTCCTTGTCTGAATCTGGATTCCAACCTAAAAGAGATAGATAATTTAATATCACCCTAGAAGTAAACCCTTTCTCTTTATACTCCTGAACATTGGTTGCTGCATGCCTTTTGCTTAATCTTTTTTTATCAGAACCTAAGATCATTGGTAAGTGTGCAAAAATTGGAACATCTAACCCTAACGCCTTATAAACTAGTATTTGTTTAGGAGTATTTGCTAAGTGATCATCACCTCTGATAACGTGA
>JAYPLH010000191.1:1058-3923 GCA_038365355.1 Fidelibacterota bacterium | reverse complement strand
GACTTTCTTTTCAAATACTTTGTGGGGAATGAGGATTAACGTTAATTCCTAAAATGCCATACGCCTATAACTACTATAAATGCACTCTTATGGCTTATGGAGTTTGTTTTTATTATTTATTAAGGGGTGCTGATGTGTTTATAAATTTAAATATTGAATAAATTGAATCTAACTTAATTTCAATTTGTAAATAATTGCTGAATGTTAAAAAATTGAAAGTTTTTGAAATTAATGTAAATAATAAAATCCTCAAAGTAGAAGCCGATCCCTCTACACCATTATTGTGGATTCTGAGAGATAATCTTAATCTGGTAGGTACTAAGTATGGCTGTGGTATTTCACAATGTGGAGCATGCACTGTTCACCTTAACGGTGATGCAATTCGGTCATGTGTTTATCCTATTTCGGCTGTAGGAAAACAAAAAATAACTACAATTGAAGGTTTATCAAAAGAAGGGGAGCTTAGCTATGTTCAAGAGGCTTGGATAAATAAAGATGTTTCACAATGCGGGTATTGTCAAGCTGGACAAATAATGACTGCTACTGCTCTTCTTGAAAAGATTAATGATCCATCAGATGATGAAATTGATAAAGCCATGAGTGGTAATATATGTAGGTGCGGAACGTATACTAGGATCAAGAAAGCTATTAAGTCTGCATCTTCTAACAAAAAATAAAATGGAAATTATTAAAACTAAGATAGGAAGAAGATCCTTCTTGAAAACCTCTGGAGCAATAGGAGGAGGTTTGTTAGTAGGTTTTAATTGGTTCCTTAGTTGCAAAACCTTAAGTAATAGGGAAACTTTGAACTCAATTCCTAAAGAATGGTTTAAAATCAACGGATATATTCGTATTGGTGAAAATGGTATGGTAACTATTTTGTCTCCTAACCCAGAGATAGGTCAGAATGTTATGACTTCAATGCCAATGATTGTAGCAGAAGAACTAGATGTTCCTTGGGAAAATGTAATAGTGAAACAGGGAAAACTAGATGAGGATTCATTCAAAAATCCACAATTTGCTGGTGGAAGTCTTAGTATAAAGAAAGGTTGGGACCCATTAAGAATTGCTGGAGCTGCAGGGCGGTATATGCTTATTAAAGCAGCATCTAAAGAGCTAGATATTCCTTTTGAAAATTTAAATACTGATAAAGGAATCATTTTTGATAAATCAAAAAAAATAAAAATTGATTATGGCGAAATTGCTTCAAAAGCAGTAGATATAAAAGTTCCAGAGGATCTAAAGCTTAAGAGTCCAGATAAATATAAAATTATTGGTACTTCAAAAAAGAATGTTGAAGGACCAAAAATTGTTAATGGAGAAGGTTTATTTGGCATTGATTTTCAAACTAAAGACATGCTTGTTTCAATGATAGAACATCCTCCTGCTTTTGGAATGCGAGCAGGAAGTTTCAATAAAGATGAAATAATAGACATGCCTGGCATTATTGATGCCTTTATTATAGACACCACCATTCCTAATCCTGGTTGGGCAGATGTAAATGCTTTTACTGAAATCATTGCCATTGTTGGTCATAAAACTTGGGATCTTATTCAAGCAAAGAAAAAATTGAAAGTTGATTGGGTAGAGATTGAGTCCCTAGAAAATTCAGAAGAGCATATGATTAGACTTGAAAGAGATTTAGTGTATGGAGAAACAACTGAAAAACGATTAGATGGCAAACCAGATTTAGCGTTTGAAAATGCAGCAAAAAAAATAGAAAGAACATATTCTTGTCCATTCATTGCTCATAACACTTTGGAGCCAATGAACTTTTTTGCTAATGTTCAAAAAAATTCAGTAGAACTTGTAGGTCCAATCCAAACACCTAAAGCACTTGAAAATTCTATATCATCTCTTCTAGGTATTCCAATTGAGAATATTGAAGTAAAGATGACAAGGATCGGTGGGGGATTTGGTAGGAGACTATATGTTCATTTTGGATTAGAGGCAGCATTAATATCCAAAAAGATTGGAGCTCCTGTTAAGCTTATGTACACACGTGAAGATGATTTAACTCAAGGCACCTATCGTCCAGCTTATAAATCTATTTACAAAGCAGCTTTCAATAATAAAAATGAGTTAATCGCTTTTTCTGTAAAAGGTGTAGGGTTGCCAAGCGGACCGATATTCCCAAATAGATTTCCAGCTGGAGCCATTGAGAATTATTTAGCTGAAAATAAGTCATCTAAAACAAATATTTCTACAGGAGCATGGAGAGCGCCAAAATCAAATTTCACAGCAGGCGCTGAGCAAGCTTTCCTTGATGAAATTGCTGAAGTCTGTGAAAAGGACCCCATTGATTTAAGGTTAGAACTTTTAAATAAGGCAATTCAAAATCCTGTAGGAAAAAATTTTGATTATGATCCAAAAAGATTCATCAAAGTTCTAGAATTGGTTAGAGAAAAATCATCTTGGGGAAGAGGCGAAAATAAAAACAAAGGTGTAGCATCTTATTTTTGCCATAGCACATATGTTGCTGAAGTTGTAGAAATGGTTATGGTTAAGAATCAACCAAAAATAAAAAATGTTTGGTGTGCCGTTGATTGTGGAATCGTGATAAATAGGGATAGTGCAAAAAATATGATTGAAGGAAGCATTGTTGATGGACTAGGGCATGCACTATATAGTGAATTGGACTTTAAAAATGGTAGAGTAGTAAATAACAATTTTGATAAATATAGTTTAATAAGATTTAATCAAGCACCTGTGAATATTAAAGTTTATTTTGTAGAAAATAATTTATCTCCAACCGGATTAGGTGAACCAGGTTTACCACCAGCTATAGGAGCTTTAGCTAATTCACTTTACAGAATAACAGGAAAAAGGTTTTATAACCAACCTTTTTTTGCTAATGACGATCTT
>JAYPLH010000191.1:0-1048 GCA_038365355.1 Fidelibacterota bacterium | reverse complement strand
TAATTAGTTTTTCTTATTTTTCTTTTTAACCTTTTGTTTCTTATAACTTTTTTGTAGTTCTTTTAGTTGCCCCTTGTAAGATTTTTTCAGTGATTTCTTTTGTTCTTTAAACTGAACTTTTAATTCATTTAACTCTGAATCATATTGTTTCTTCAGGTTATAGATTTCTGCCTGTAATTCAGGATTATCAACCTTTATATCAAGAAATTTTGAATCCTCTTCAGGTTTTTGTTTCATCTCTTGTGCGTGAATTGAAACAAAAATAGTTAATATAAAAATCATAATTAATTTCATTGTCTCTCCATTTTATAAATTGACTATCTATTGGACGCATCATTGGAAAAAAAGTTAAAAAATATCTCACCAGTCCTAAATATCACAATCTATAAAATACAATTCACATAACTCTTATTTGTTATACCCATCATCCCACAAACAAAAAACTTTGGACTTTCTTTTCAAATACTTTGTAGGGAATGAGGATTTCCAACCCTGTTTTTTATGAAATACGCCTACGGTACTTTAGGAATATCACCTCAAAAAGTAAAAGTAAAGTGCCATGAAAAAACATGCAAATACCGACGATAAATGGTGAAAATATCTTAAGTTGGGTCTTGTATTAAAAGGTTTTGGTATATAGATTATATTATTTATTGAATTATTTAGAATAAATAACCTTCAATAAATTATTATTTCTCTATAGAAATAGAGAAATAATAAACATACGTTATAGTATGTTTGTCCAGAAAAGATATATTAGGCATGGAGTCTATATAAAGTACCTTGGCACCTTTATTATATATTCTATATCATTGGCTATTCTCATTTCATGATAATAACCAATGGAGCATTTTATCTATTGGCATAGATAAAACACCTTTAATACAAAATTCAATTTTGCCTATAAATAATTATAAGTAAATCTATATATCTTAAGTTAATACGAGATATAGAAATTTCAGTATTTTCACAAATGTTAGCTTTTGATATAAATTCTTGAAGAATTTACTTGCCCTCGAAATAGAGGCAATTTTAGAGCAAATAGAGG
>JAYPLH010000190.1:0-3939 GCA_038365355.1 Fidelibacterota bacterium | reverse complement strand
ACTATGGGTAGATCCAAAAACTGATCTTGAAGAAATTATATGATCGCCTGCATTTAACAATGCAGCAAAAGCACCAAAGACAGCACCCATTCCGGAAGAGAAAGTAACTCCATCCTCAGCTCCTTCCATTTGACAAATTTTTGTAATGAATTCTGATGTATTAGGATTTGAAAATCGGCTATAAATATTTCGCTCCTTTTCTTCTGCAAAAGAAGCTCTCATTTCCTCAGCATCTTTAAAAATAAAACTAGAGGTAATATATAATGGTGTAGAATGTTCTAAAAAATTTGATCTCTCTGTCTGTGTCCTAATTGCATTAGTTTCAAATCTGTAATTCATATCTTTTTCCCATTAAATATAATATGATGATTAATTTTTGCTGTTGGCTCTAAAGTTTTAGAAACAGAACAATACTTTTCAAATGATAATTGTGCTGCTCTTTTTGCTTTTTCAGGAGAAAAATCCCCTTCCAAAAAAATATTGATATCTATTTGATAAAACAAAGCAGGGATTTGGTCCTTATGTCTATGCCCCTTAACTTCCATTTTTAAAACTTTAGGATTTATTTTTTGTTTATTTAATATAGATACTATATCAATACTACTACAACCGGCTACACCCATCAAAAGTAATTCCATTGGACTTAAACCTTTAACCTTACCATTTTGTTTTGAATTATTATCTAAATGAATACTCATTCCTTTAGAGTTTGTAACCTCGAAAAGGTAATCTTCATTTATTCTTTCTAGTGAAACTTCCATTTTTTTAAATTTTATTTAAATATTTTTGATAATATCGCGGCCATAGCTTCATTTTCGATTAAAAAAGCATCGTGCCCATGAAGAGAATTTAATTCATGATAAAAAATATTTTTTTTAATTTTTTTTATCAGATCGAATGTTTTTTTATCTTCCAAGGGAGTGAAAAATAAATCACTGTCCACTGCTATTAAGTGAATCTCAGCATCAATATTTCTTATAATTTCTTTCGCCAAATTTCCGTCTCTTTCAATATTAATTGATGACAATAAATGATTCATCATTATATAAGCGTCAAGGTTAAAACGTTTTGCAAGTTTTTCTCCGTGATAAATAAGCCAGCTTTCAATATTATAAATACCTTTTTCTTCATTTTTTGACCTTCCAAAACGAAAATCAAAAGATTGTGGAGTTCTATAAGTTAGCATTGCATGTATTCTTGCGTCCTCTAGCGGTTGACTAGAATTTTGTAAAATTCGTTTTTGCATAAAGGTGTTCGCAATAATCCAATCATTTGCCTTCCAATCTGCAGCAACTGGTATTAAGAAGTCTGTAATTTGATTACTTTTAGCTACCATTTCCCAGGCAATTCCTCCTCCTATTGACCCTCCTACAAGAGCATAAAGCTTTTCAATTTTCAAATTTCTTAACCCTTCTAAAAAAATAGAGGCAATATCTCCAGTATGAAAATTTTCAGGCTCTGATATTGTTTGATTTAATATACCGTTACCAGGAACATTAAATCCCAAAATAGTATATTTATTAGTATCTATCGTCTTGTTGGGACCAATTATTTCATTCCACCATCCTCTATCTCCTGTCAATTGTGAATCACCTGTCAAAGAGTGATTTATCAATACAACGGGTGCTTTTCCTATCTCTAAACCAAATTGTTGATAATGTAATTCAATTAAAGGATAGTTGACACCCGAATGAGTTGAAAAATTTGAAATTGAAATCGTTTTGATCTCTTTCATACAAAATTAAATCTGCTCAAAGGCAGCCTCTAAATCGGCTATCAGATCATTAATATCCTCTAGACCTACTGATAAACGAATTAAATCTTTTGTTACACCTGTTGATTTTTGAGCCTCTTCATCTAACTGCTGATGTGTTGTGCTCGCTGGATGAATAATTAAAGATTTAGTATCTCCAATATTAGCGAGCAAAGAAAATAATTTTGTGTAATCAGCTACTTTTTTTCCAGCTTCAAATCCTTTTTTTAAGCCAAAAGTTACAATTCCGCTTTGCCCTTTTGGGAGATAATGCTGTGCTAGTGTATTATACTTGGATGTCTTTAGTCCTGGATAATTTACCCATGCAACCTCTTTTTTTGTTGACAACCATGCTGCCAACTTTAAAGCATTTTCAGAGTGTTTTTTCATTCGTATATCTAATGTTTCAATTCCCTGAATTGTTTGAAAACTATTAAAAGGACTAGGGGCACTTCCTAAATCTCTTAGCCCTTCAATACGTACTTTAGCTATAAAAGCTATATTTCCGAGAGCGTCATGATAATTTAGTCCGTGATAACTAGGATTAGGTTCTGTAAATTCTGGATAATTACCATTACCCCAATTAAATGTTCCTGCGTCAATTATTACTCCTCCTATTGAAGTTCCATTTCCTGTAAGATATTTAGTCAATGAGTGAATTACTATATTAGCTCCATGTTCGATTGGATTTAGTAGTGCTGGTGATGCAACTGTATTATCTACTACGAATGGTACTTTTGCTTTTTTTGCTGCATCAGATATTGCTTTAAGATCTATAACATCTAGCTTTGGATTTCCTAAAGACTCGGCAAAAAATGCCCTTGTATTTGATTTTACAGCCTTCGAAAACTCATTTGGATCATCAGGATCTACAAAAGTCGTAGTAATGCCAAAACGAGGAAGCGTGTTTGCTAGGAGGTTGTATGTTCCACCATATAAACTATTCGAAGCTACAATATGATCACCTGTTCTTAAAATAACCATTAGCGTTGTTGCAATAGCTGAAGTTCCAGAAGCAGTGGCTACTGCAGCAACACCACCTTCAAGAGCCGCAAGACGCTGCTCTAAAACGTCATTTGTTGGATTATTTAATCGTGTATAAATAAATCCAGGTTCAGCTAGTGAAAATAAATTTGCTGCATGATCAGAGTCATTGAAGACATAAGATGATGTTTGATAAATAGGAACTGCTTGAGTTCCTTGAGTGTTTTTTGCATCATGCCCTGCATGTAATGCTTGTGTTGCTAATTGTGTACTCATAATTGAAATTCTCTTTTTATTAATTCTACATAATCTAATTTTTCCCATGTGAAGAGTTCTACTTCTTTTGAAAACTCTCCATTGTAAGGAGATTTAAATGTTTTATTTGTTTTTGAAGGTTGACGCCCCATATGACCATATGAGGCTGTCTCAAGGTATATTGGGTTTCTAAGTTTAAGACGATTTTCAATAGCGTAAGGTCGCATATCAAAAAGTCTTGAAGCAATTGAGGCAATTTTAGTATCACTTAAATTTACCTTTGAGGTTCCATAAGTGTCAATAAATATCGATGTTGGTTCAACAACACCTATAGCATAACTCATTTGAATAAGTATTTCGTCTGCTACTCCAGCAGCTACTAAATTTTTAGCCATATGTCGAGCAGCATATGCAGCACTTCTATCTACTTTACTTGGATCTTTACCGCTAAATGCTCCTCCTCCATGGCCACCCTTTCCACCATAAGTATCAACAATAATCTTTCTTCCTGTTAAGCCCGTATCTCCGTGTGGTCCTCCAATAACAAATTTACCAGTAGGATTTACATGATATGTGATGTCTTTACCAAAAAGTTTTTTTATATCTGGTTGTAAATTTTTTATAACTCGAGGAATTAAAATACTGACAATGTCAGATTTAATTTTATCCAACATAGAGTTTTCATTCCTATCAAAATCATCATGTTGTGTAGAAATAACAATAGTATCTATTCTCAGAGGCTTATTATTATTATCGTACTCGATAGTAACTTGTGACTTTGAATCTGGTCTTAAGTAAGTAATTTCTTTGTTTTCTCTTCTCAAATTAGCTAATTCAATTAAAATTTTATGTGAAAGATCTAATGCAAGTGGAATAAAGGATTCTGTTTCGTTTGTTGCATATCCAAACATAATTCCCTGATCACCTGCCCCTTGCGATTCTTTTTG
>JAYPLH010000189.1:0-3942 GCA_038365355.1 Fidelibacterota bacterium | reverse complement strand
TTTTATTACTTCTACATTCAATTAATATTCATAAAATTTTAGTGGCCCATGTAGATCACGCAATTAGAAAAGACAGTATACAAGATAAGATTTTTGTTGAAAGTTTGTGCATGGAACTCAAAATTCAATTCTTTTCCTGTACGCTTAATCCTGCTTCCAAACCTAAAAAAGATAGCCCCGAACAATGGGCTAGGGAAAAAAGATATGAATATCTTAAGAATCTTACCATAGAAACAAGAAGTGATTGGATAATGACAGGGCATCATTCCAATGATAATGCAGAAACTATTTTAATGAATCTATCCCGGCAGGCAGGTGTCAATGGATTATCAGGAATACCTCAAAAAAATGGAAAAATAATTAGGCCATTGCTTTCTTATGAAAAAAAAGTCTTGTGTGATTTTGTTGATAGAGTTGGTCTCCCTTTCAAAAATGACTATACAAATTCTGATATATCAATTCCTAGAAATTTTATACGCCAAAAAGTACTTAAACCATGGGAATTAAAAGTACCTTCTCTGATAAAAAGTGTTTATAAATCTACACTGTTGATTAGTAAATGGAAGCAATCGTTAGATCAACTTCTAATAAAATTTATTATTAATAAGCTAAATATTTCCGATAGTAGAATTGATATTCCATTAAATTTAATTAACGATTTACCAAATCTTGCGAAAGTAAGATTAATTCAATTATTATTTGATCAAGAAAAAAAATTATGGTCAAAGCATGATCTAAAAATGTTAGAACAATTTTTGAAAAGAGTTTCTGTTGGAAAGACTTTTGATCGAATAAACCAATGGTCACTTTTGCATGATAGGGGATTAATTATTGCAAAGAAGAATAAAACAATTGACTCAAGGCATGAAACTTATATAAAACCAAACAAAACAGTTTTCTTTAATAATATGATGTATAAGATAATTATAAATGAAAATCATGCTGAATTATCATTTTCAAAAAATCATGAATTAGTTGATTGGTGTAAATTTAAAAATAAAAAGCTCAAAATTAGAATATGGAATGTAGGAGATGTCTTCCAACCGCTGGGAATGAAAAATAAAAAGAAAATAAGTGATTTCCTTATTAATGAAAAAATTGATAGTTTTTCCAAAAAAACTCAAAGTGTTTTAACTGTTGATGGAGAAATTGCTTGGGTTTGTGGCCTTAGAATATCAGAATGGGCTAAGATTACAAAACATACAAAACAAAAAGCCTTGCTAACATTTACACCTGTAAAATAATATGAATGATTTAGAAAAATTAAAGATTAAAATTTCATCAAAGAAAATAAAAGCAAGAGTAGAACAAATAGGCCGTGAATTATCTAAAGAATATAAAGGGGAAACCCCTTTTTTTATTGGAGTATTAAATGGTAGTTTTATGTTTCTATCTGATTTGATCAGAGCATTATCTATTGAATGTGAAATATCCTTTTTACAATTAAAAAGTTATGATGGTAAAAAATCTAAAGGGAGTGTAGATATAATAAAGGATTTTGACGTTAATTTAAAAAACAGGCATGTTGTTATAGTTGAAGATATAATCGAGACAGGAAACACCTTGAAATTTCTTTTAAATAAATTAAAGGATATTCCTACAAAATCAACAAGAATAGTGACTCTATTAGTTAAAGATACTAATAGGCCTTTTGAATTTATAATTGATCATATTGGGTTTGAAATTTCTCAGGAATTTGTTGTAGGATATGGACTAGATTTTAATGAAAGATTTAGGCATTTAGATAGTATTTATGTTTTGGAATAAATTTTATGAAGTTAGTTATTAGATTTTAAAAGTTTTTAATAATTCTCTAAGAGTTTAAAATAGATTTCAAAGATTTTTTTTGGCCGCCTTATTTACTTTTTATCTGCCAATCTGTACTAAAATTGTTTTAGGTATAATAGTTGTAGCTTTAATGTTTAAAATTAATGATTAAGGTTCGGAGACAGTCATGAGCGATAAGTTTAATAAAAATAACACAAATAAAAATCAAAATAAAAAACCAATTAAAAATGGAAATAGTTTTGAGCCTGACAATTTTAATTGGAAAAAGGCTGGGAAGACTAGTTTTATATGGATGGCGATTATTTTAGGTGCAGTATATGTTTCTGGACTTTTGACTAATGTAGGAAAACAAGAATTAGAGATTGAATACACAGAGTATAAAAAATATTTAGAAAATGGAGATATCGCTAAAGGTGTTATAATGGGAGATGTTTTTCATGGTGAATTCAAAGTTCCACAGATGTTGGATTCTCAATATGGAAATAAGATAGATGGTGTTTCGCATTTTAAATTAACACTTCCGTTTATTGATAGAGGCATTACAGAGGAATGGGATCAAGCGAATATTCAATATACATTCAAAGAAAAGACAATTGACTGGACAGGTTACTTACTTAATATGTTACCTTGGGTATTACTTATCGGATTTTGGTTTTTTATGATAAGGAGGATGCAAGGTGGCTCTGGTGGAGTCGGGGGCATTTTTAAATTTGGAAAAAGTCGGGCGGCTTTATGGACCTCTGATCAACCTAGAGTAACTTTTAAAGATGTAGCTGGATGCGAGGAAGCAAAAGAAGAGTTAAAGGAGGTAATTGACTTTTTGAAAAGTCCAAAAAGATTTCAAAAATTGGGTGCTACCGTGCCTAAAGGAGCGCTTTTAGTCGGCCCTCCCGGAACTGGTAAAACTTTACTTGCTAGAGCAGTAGCAGGAGAAGCTGCAGTTCCTTTTTACAGTTTAAGCGGCGCTGATTTTGTTGAGATGTTTGTTGGTGTGGGAGCTTCAAGAGTAAGAGATCTTTTTGAGCAGGCAAAAAAGAGTTCCCCTTGTATCATTTTCATCGATGAAATGGATGCTGTTGGTCGTCAAAGAGGTGCCGGAATTGGAGGAGGTCATGATGAAAGAGAACAAACGTTGAATGCGCTGCTAGTAGAAATGGATGGTTTTGATAAATCGCAAAATGTTATTGTCGTTGCAGCGACAAACAGGCCTGATGTATTAGATCCTGCATTGTTAAGACCAGGAAGGTTTGATAGGCAAATAGTTGTAGATGTTCCAGATATTAAAGGCAGGTTAGGTATCCTTAAAGTACATACCAAAAAAGTGGTTGTGAATAGAGCAAAGGTTAAACTTGAAGACATAGCCAAAGGAACACCTGGGATGGTTGGTGCAGATATTGCTAATATCGTAAATGAAGCTGCGCTACTTGCTGCTAGGAAAAGAAAAAGATCGATTGATATGACCGATTTCGAAGAAGCAAAAGATAAAGTCATGATGGGTATACAAAGAAAAAGTATGATCCTCTCTAAAGAAGAAAAAGAGGTAACTGCTTATCATGAAGCAGGGCATGCGTTGGTTGCAATAAGAACAAAAGGAGCTGACCCTGTTCATAAAATCACAATCATACCTCGTGGTCGCGCTCTCGGAGTTACTATGCAATTACCAATGGATGAAAAGCATGGATACACTAGGAATTTTGTAGAGGGCCGACTTGCTATTTTAATGGGTGGAAGAAGTGCAGAAATCCTTATTTTTGATGAGATGACTACTGGAGCTGGAAACGATATAGAACAAGCTACTCAAATAGCAAGAAAAATGGTTACAGAATGGGGAATGAGTGACTTACTTGGTCCAATGACATTTGGAAAGAAAAATGAAGAGGTTTTCTTAGGTCGTGAAATCCAATCTAGTAGAGATTACAGTGAGGTAACTGCAAGAATGATAGATGAAGAAATATCACGAATAGTGAGAGACTCTCAACGTTTAGCAGATGAAATTTTAAGAAAAGATATTGATGTTTTACATCATCTTTCTAAAGAATTGTTAAAATACGAAACATTAGATGCAAAAGATTTAGAAAAAATCCTAAAAGGAGAAAAATTAACAAGACCATTAAATGGTGATTTGAATAATTCGAAAACTAGAAGAAGACAGAG
>JAYPLH010000188.1:0-3945 GCA_038365355.1 Fidelibacterota bacterium | reverse complement strand
GCGGTTTATCAAGGAAAAGAAATTGAAGACCTAAAGGTAAAAGAAGGACAAAACGAAACAAAAAAGCTAATCGGGTCTACTGAATGGGGAGCCATCAGAACAAAATATTTTATTTCTGCTTTAATTCCAAAGTCTCCAGAAAACATAAGGTATGCTGAGATCTCTGGAAAATCCTCTAATAAAGAAGAATATGACCTGTCTTTTGTTTTTGATTGTTTTGAAGAGACCGCCTTCACTCTTTATCTCGGCCCACTTGAATACGAAAAAATCAAAGCTCTTGGTGTAGAGCTTGATGAAATTATGGACTTTGGTTGGTCTTTTATACGCCCAATTTCAAAAGGTGTTCTTTATTCCTTAACGCGAATGCATAATTACATACCCAACTATGGAGTTGTTCTTATTGTTTTCTCACTTTTGGTAAAAATTTTAGTTTACCCTCTAACAAAAAAAAGCTATCAATCAACTTCAGCTATGCAAGAAATACAACCTGAGGTGAACAAGCTGAGGGAAAAATTTAAGAACAACCCACAAAAACTAAACCAAGCTACAATGCAACTATACAAAACAAAAGGTGTAAACCCTTTGGGTGGCTGCTTACCAATGCTATTACAAATGCCTTTGTTATTTGCTCTCTTTCAAGTTTTTCGAACAACAATAGAGCTAAGAAACGAACCCTTTATATGGTGGATAAAAGATCTTTCTGCGCCAGACGTGATAATAAATCTCCCTTTTTCGATTCCTCTTTATGGAGATCACATTGCTTTTTTACCGATCTTAATGGCTCTTTCTACCTATGTGCAACAAAAAATGATGAGTGGCGGCATCCAACAACCACAACAAAAAATGATGCAAAACATTATGATGGTTTTTTTCTTTTTAATTTTTAACAACTTTCCATCTGGGCTAAACCTTTACTACACCCTATTTAATGTTCTTACTATAGCCCAACAAAAACTAATCCCTAACAAACCAAAAGCATAAAAAGGCGGTTTTGTGTCGGTTGCGACAATTGTATCTCAGTCAACACCATCGGGTTTTTCTGCGATAGGAGTTATTAGACTTAGTGGAGATATGGCCACCAAAATAGCAGCAAACCTTTCTAATAACAAATCCGTTTTGAAACATAAGAAAGCTACAATCCTTCCTGTCTTTATAAAAGAAAGATTGGTAGACGAAGCCGTTTTTACAGCTTTTTTATCCCCAAAATCATACACCGGAGAGGATGTTGTTGAAATATCTTGCCATGGAAACCTTCATGTTTGTGAAGCTATAATAACAGAAACAGTTAGGCTAGGTGCAAGAATTGCGGAACCAGGGGAATACACCAAAAGAGCTTTTCTCAATGGAAAACTAAACCTTTTACAAGCGGAGTCTGTATCTTTATTGATTAATGCTAGATCTATTGAAGCAGTCAAACAACAAACGAAGAATCTAAGTGGCGGGGTTACAAAAAAAATAATGCAAATAAAAGAAACCTTGTTAACAATATTGTCTTTCCTAGAATATGAACTAGATGTATCTGAAGGCCCATTTTTAGAAAAAGAATCGATAAAATTTATTAAGAAAAATCTAAAGGAGTGTTTAAAAAGAACAACCTCCATGACAGAAACATTTAATCGCGGGTCTGCTCTCTCAAATGGGGTTAAAGTTGCATTTGTAGGAAAGCCAAATGTTGGGAAATCAACCCTTGTTAATAAAATATTAGGGGTAGAAAAAAGCATTACAAGCGATGAACCGGGAACAACACGGGACCTAGTTTCTACAGAAACCTCGTTAGGTGGAATACCTGTTACTCTTGTAGATACCGCGGGAATTCACTCTGCGAAAAACAAAATAGAAAAAGAAGGAATTAGAAAATCTTTTGAGGAAATTAAAACAGCAGACCTTGTTGTTTCTCTTTTTTGTCCTGGTTCAGAAGTTGTTGATATTAATGAGTTTAAAGATCAAATATTTGTTTACAACAAGAGAGACATAACACCCTATAGGGGAAAGCAAGAGGGTGTTTTTTCTGTCTCTGCTACCAAAGGAACAGGCATAGATTACCTAGTCGAACACCTTGAAAAAAGAATTGGTGGCTCTAGAACAAATGCAGCAGAGTCGTTACTAACAACCATTAGGCAAAAAGAAGCAATGCTTGAGATTTCATCGTGCCTATCAAGGGCAATCGACCTTTTTATTAATGACAGCCAAACAATAGAGTTACCGGCGCAAGAGATTAAAAGTGCTATTACCAACATTGACTTATTTACTGGAAAAACAACAACTAACGACATACTTGACCGTGTTTTCTCAACCTTTTGTGTGGGTAAATAAACAATGTATAAAGAAAAATACGATATTGTTGTTGTAGGGGGTGGACATGCTGGGGTAGAAGCTGCGCTTATCTCTAGTTTTTTGGACGTATCTGTAGCTCTTATTACAATGGACAAGAATGCAATAGCAAGAATGTCTTGTAACCCCGCAATCGGCGGACTGGCAAAAGGACAAATTGTTAGAGAGATGGATGTTTTAGGTGGAGTAATGGCAGAAACCGCAGATGTATCCGGTTTACAATTTAAAATCCTTAACAAAAGTAAAGGAAGAGCTGTCTGGTCTCCAAGAGCACAAATTGATAAACGGGTGTATGAAAGAAATGTTTTGAAAAAAATAGAAAATGCGACCGTTTCTATAATTCAATCAGAAGCAATATCCGTTGACATAAGAAACTATAAAGTAAAAGGCATTTTATTACGATCAGGAGAAAAAATTAACTGTTCTTGTTTAATTATAACGGCTGGAACTTTTTTATCAGGACTAATTCACATAGGAGAAAGAAAAATACTTGCTGGTAGGATGGGCGAAGAAAGATCTGAAGGAATAACAGAGTCCCTAAAATCTTTTGGTTTTTTTTCAGGAAGGTTAAAAACAGGAACACCACCAAGAATAGACAAAAACTCCATAGATTGGTCAGAAACATCGATTTCACTTGGAGATAAACACCCAACACCTTTTTCTTATTCAACAAAAAACTTTACCCCCCCCAACGAAGCATGCCATACCGTCTACACAAACCAACGGACGCATGATACGATTCGAAAAAACCTCCACCTTTCACCCATGTTTTCGGGAGACATCAATGGAACCGGTCCTCGGTACTGCCCTTCAATCGAAGACAAAATAGATCGGTTTAAAGAAAGAGAATCTCACCTTTTGCACCTTGAACCTGAATGGAAAAACTCAGATCAAATATACCTAAACGGTTTTTCAACAAGCTTGCCCGAAAAAGCACAACTAGCAGCCATCAAAAACATTCCAGCTTTAAGAAACGCAAAACTATTAAGGCCAGGATATGCAATAGAGTATGATTTTTTCCCACCTTCACAAGTAAAGTCAACCCTTGAAACAAAGAATGTGTCTGGTCTTTTCTTTGCCGGTCAAATGAATGGCACGTCTGGTTATGAGGAAGCAGCGGCTCAAGGCCTAGTCTGCGGTATAAACGCTGTTAAAAAAATTAAAAACGAACCCCCTTTAATTCTAACAAGAAACTCTTCTTATATTGGAGTCATGATAGACGACCTAATAACAAAGGACACCCTTGAACCCTACAGAATGTTTACATCTAGAGCAGAGTACAGGTTAATGTTAAGGTATTCAAACACATTTGAAAGGTTGCTGGAGGATACTGTTAAACATAAACTCTTGCCAAAAAATAAGCTAACAATCTTAGAAAATGCTTTAAGCTTTAAAAACGAGACAAAAGCAGAGCTTAGTCGATCTGTTACACAAGAAGAAGTAACGCCTAAAATTAAACTGTTACAAAAAACCCCCGCTTTAAAAATTTTAAAAAGGCCCGAGGTCTCCATTTTTGACATCCACCTAAGAACAACCAATAAAAAATCAGATCTCGCGAGCTGGTTGAAAGAAGATGTCTTGTACGACCTGGAGTCAGATATAAAATATGAAGGA
>JAYPLH010000187.1:0-3961 GCA_038365355.1 Fidelibacterota bacterium | reverse complement strand
TCTGGCATTAACGCAGAAGTAATGCCCGGGCAATGGGAATATCAGATAGGGCCCCTTGGACCTTTAGAAGTTGCAGACCAAATTTGGCTATCTCGTTGGTTGCTATACAGGATATCAGAAGATTATGGAGTAAGTGCAACTCTGCATCCAAAACCAGTAAAGGGAGATTGGAATGGTGCAGGAGCACACACCAATTTTAGCACAAAAGCAATGAGAGCAAAAGGCGGTATGAAAGTAATCGAAGCTGCTTGCGAAAAACTAGCTCTAAAACACGAATCCCATATCGAAATTTATGGTGCCCACAATGAAGAAAGACTTACAGGATTGCATGAAACTTGCAGTATTAAAGAATTTAGATACGGAGTTAGTGATCGTGGAGCTTCAGTTCGAATCCCTATGCAAACAGCAAATGATGGATATGGATACTTAGAAGATCGCAGACCCTCTGCAAATATGGATCCATACAAAGTTTGTGCATTGTTAATAGAAACAACTTGTAAATAATTATTTGTATCAACAAAATTAGTAGTGCAATTCTTGAGAATAAATTATTGCAAAAGAAAAATATTTTAATAAAACAGGAAAATATTATGGAAAAAAATTTTATTGATAAAATCGATAACCTAATTGAAAAGCACCATCTATTAAACCACTCATTTTATAAGGCTTGGAATGCCGGGAAGCTTCCTAAAGAAACAATTCGGGAGTACGCAGCGCAGTATTTTCAACATGTATCCTTATTTCCACGCTATTTATCTGCTATTCATTCAAATTGCGACGATATTAGAACTAGACAGCTCCTTTTGGAAAATTTAAATGAAGAAGATCAAGGAAAAGAAAATCATCCAGAACTTTGGATGCGTTTTGCTGAAGGAATGGGAAATACTAGAAAAAATGTAAATGAGACAGTCCCAATCAAAGAAACTGAAGAATTGGTCAAAATATTTAAAAAATTATCAAAATCTGAAAAGTATCATATCGGTCTTGCAGCTTTATATTGTTACGAATCCATGCAGCCAGAAATATCAGAAACGAAAAAAGACGGGTTACAAAAGTTTTATAACATTAACGATGAAGATACCTTAAAATTCTTTACTGTTCACATGCATGCTGACAAATGGCATAGGAAAGTTGTTCGCAATATTATAAAAAGAGTTGCAGATTCAAAATCTAAGCAAGATGAAATAACCAAGTCAGTTAAAAGTACATTGGGAGCACTCAACAATTTCTTAACGGGGATGGAAAGGGTTTACTGTTAAAAATACTTTTTCTTAAAAAAGATAATAAAAAGGGTAGTTTAAACTACCCTTTTTTTAATCTTATTATTATCAAGTTCTTCTTTCTTCCCCAGAACGACGATTTTCTTTTCTTTGATAACCTTTTCTTTGATCTACACTTTTTCTTCTTTCATTATCAACATCAATATTAGATTTTCTGCGGTGCTCTAATCTACGGTGCTCTCCACGTCTATCTGACCCTCTTCTTGAAGATCCTTTTTTTCTATGTTCTTCCATTAAAATTCCTTATTCGGTATAACTAAAAGAAAACCCCAGAAAAGGTATTCTGGGGCTGCAATTAATTTTAATTTTAATTCTAAAACGTTGGATCAACAAACAGAGTAGAGTCAGTTTTAACCAAGTTAACCTTATCTACCATATCTAACGAACTAACCGCTTTCTCAACCATTGCCATTTCGTTTTCATGAATAAAATCATCTGCACGGGCAATATATGCTAAGTTTTTTATTACCTTGTAACGGTCTTCATCAGAGGTAAATACGTCTTTTAATGCTTCCAATGAAACTCCATATTGGTTCATTCTAGCATCTTCATCACCTAAGTCAATGAATTTATCAATAACCTCTGCTTCCATATGATTATATTCATCATCTGATACATCTGGCAACATAACCTTAACATTGCCACGCATAGCTTCTTTTTCTGATTCGTCTACTTCCCCATCTGCTAAAAATGAAACACATACGAAAGCGTAAACTAAATCATGATTTTGACTCCAGTTTGCCATAATCTCACCTTATATTATTTGTTTATTAATTAATCTTTATATTATTACAGCTAAATTATACAAATGATTTCCGTATAATAGCTAAATAACATTATAAATTATAATTTGTAAGATTCAAGATCAAGATTTCTCAAAAATATACTTTCCCTTTTTCTGATACGATTTAAAATTTATTTTTTATAGTAACGATTTTAGATGTTAACATACACATATAATTATAACTTTCTACATTCAATATGGAAAAAATATATCAAACCCTTGTAAGGCTAAATAGCCTACAATTTAAATATAGAACGATTATCTCTTTTATCATTGTCTTTATTACAATGGTTTTTATAGATATTGTTTTTTACACGAACTTTGAAGTTGTGTCCAAATATTTCCTCAAAAATTTTAACGTTGATCTATCAGACCCAGGTTCAATTGATCTAACATTTGCTCCAGAAATATGGGGTGGAGTTTTAGCAATGGTTCTAGGAACATTGATTATTGTAATTGCTATTGCTGCTGAGTCTTCACCCAAATTAATGGATTTGTTTGTAAAAGATTGGCTTAGCCTAATTTATGTATGGTTCTTAATCCTCGCATCACTCCATGCTGTATTGATAATGTTTTATGTTGCTCCGCTAGAAAGAGCTTCTAGTTCAGTATTAAATACTTATGTCTACCTGTTTTTAGCTTCCTTATTCACGCTTCCTTATATTTTCTATATTTTGCTGTATTCAAAAACAAGTAATGTCGTTTCAACTATTTCTTCCATTATAAAGACCTTTATAAATGATATTAAGAAACCAATGATTCAATCCGCTATGAAAAATGATAGACATATTGTCAGTGAATATCAAAAAGAAATCATGGGGTCTCTAGATCAACTGGATGATCTTTTAGCATTTACAGAATTCAAAGAGACTCAAACGGAAATTATACGTGAGATAAGTCAAATAATTCAACTTTACATAAAGAAAAAAAATAGATTTGATGAAACATTTTTTCTTTTAACTGATACCATAAAATCTAATGCAACCTTTCGCACCTATACGGAGATTCAATATAAGGAAATGGCCGATTCAAAAACTTTCTACGAAGTAAAAACATTTCGATTATTAGGAAGCGCATATATTAAAATGATCGCAAATGATAGATTTGACATTGCTTCATTAATACCTGCAGAAATGGTTGACATTGGAAAAACATGCTTAGAGGCGAAAGATGACATCGCTCTTGGGCATGTAAACATTCGATTTAATACACTGTTTAGATTTGCAATAAAACATGCTTATAAAAATAATGAGCCAAGAAATTTATATAACCTTGCTTTTCATTATGCAAATATGATTCAAGAATACATAAAAGCTAATCGCGTAGATATGGCTAAATATTGCTATGATAAATTCAAATTTTATGCAAACGACATATATAAAAACGCGGAATCAAATCCAGGTCTTTACTTTGTTGTTGATACTTTAACTTTTGAATTAAAGAAATGTCAGGTCTTAATTCATAATGAGCAATGGAAAGATGAAGATCAATTAGATTTATTAAAAATGATCCTTCAACTTGACAAACCTCCAGGCTATTCAAAGGATGATGTTGATAGAGGAATACTTGGAGGTAATAATGGTACTAGAAGAATACAAATCGGACTTGCTTTATTTTATTTATCTGTAGATAAAATTGAGTTTGCGAAGGCTATCGCAGAAGATTATTTAGATGACTTAGCTTATTTTGATGAAAAAACATTTAAGTCAAACGCAAACACACAATGTTTTTTATTATCAATCTTCGGGCCTCAATTCTGGGAAGATACTGACAGAGGAACCTTGAATATTTATTTTGCACCTGAAAAAGATCAAATTGAGCCATTTAAAGAACTATTATTCAGCCTAATGGATAAAAGGCTTGAAGCTCTACAAAGAGATGTCAAGTTTTTATCTCT
>JAYPLH010000186.1:0-3962 GCA_038365355.1 Fidelibacterota bacterium | reverse complement strand
ATTGAATGGATTAGGATACAAACTATGAATGTTAGGCCTATTTGGAAGCGAAATTAATCCCTGTGAGTGGTAATCTTTATTATATACAGTTTTTATCTCAAAACCATCCTTTGATGCAATAATAATATCGCTTACATCCAGAATTGAACTACTAGGAATATTTAGAATAATTTCATTTGAAGAGTTTACACCTGAGGCATCATAAGCAAATAGATTGTATTCATTATTATTTGATCTGTATTTTATCGACCATCCTTCAGGGAGTAATATATTATCCAAATATTTATCGATATCAGTTAAAGTTGATAACTTAAATTGAAAACCACCTATTTTAGTATCTGACTCGATAATAATTTTTTCAGTGACTGGGTTTTGAATAATTGATAAAATTCCTTCAACAGTGTTTGATTGCCTTGATGGTACATTATCGAACAAAACCATATTAACCAAGCTAACAACATCAATAATATTAACGTTATTGTCAAAATTAACGTTGCCGGCTTGACTTTTGCATTCTGAGATTGGTAAGACACCTTGGTCATCTAATGCCAAATAATCGATAAGATCTATTACATCAAAAAAATTAACTAGAGGATCCCCAATCTCATTCAAATCACCATTAACATTTCCTGGTACGAACACGTTAAGATTATCACAAATATCGCACGAATTTCCAAAACCATCTCCATCATCATCTAGCTGACTAGGGTTGTACATATCAGGACAATTATCCTCTGCAGAAATGATACCATCATTATCAATATCTTGATTTACTTGCATTTGTGCGGCCTGAAAAATTCTAGTACCACATGGACCAACTCCAGATGAACTTGGAGAACATTGATCTCCTTCTACATCCTGAATTATCACTACAGCTGTTATATCTTCTACATCTGAACCATCACTTTGGAAAGTATGGCTAAAAGAAGCTGTTTGACCAACATCTGATAAGTTAAAATCTAAAGTCTCAATATTCTTTACCGTAGCAAAATATCCTGTTGAATAGAATTTTTTTATTATAAAAATAATCTTTGTGTCATTAGAAGTAAAATCATCAAGAATTTCCACATCTGCTGTTATATTATAGTTACCTTGCTCATCAAGATTGAAATCCATAGACAAATCCATGGGTGTATCATAACTTGCTATAGGAGGTACATCATAATTGTAAAAATCACCATTTATTATACCTAAGTACCAATTATACATTGTTTGGGTGTCACTATACCCAAGAAACATATATGAACCTCCTATTACAGCGTAAGGTGAGGTAGGCTGAAAACTATACATATCCATCCTGCTCTGCCAACCAGGAGAATTGTATGTATCTTCTGACCAAATTAAAGCTATTGAATTATTATTTTCTTCTAGAAGTTTTGCAGCCGCACGGGCGTAAGGACAACCCGCTCAGGTAGTGGATGACCAAACTTCAACTACAGGAGGATAATTTTGACTTAAAGCTAAACTACTAAGTAAGAGAAATTTTGAAAATATGTTTAAGTATCTTTGCATATTGATAATATAATTTTACAAATTAAGCAGTAAAACATATAAAAATCTAAAAAATTGATTTTGTTAATTGAAATCTTAAACCATCACTAAAACCTGGATAATATCTACAAACTCCATTAGCACAACTGTAACCGCCTTTATTAGAACCATAAAAAATTGATAACCTTAAATTATTATCAAACCTTTGGACATACTCTAATGCTATCCAAGTTCTATCAAGAGTATTAAAGAAGGGTTCAAAGAATTTTTCTAGAGGATTAATTTCAACATTTTCTGATAACCCACCAATTTCATCATATCTATCTTTTTCAATTGAGAAATTAATTGACCATTTAGATGCATTTGAAAAACCAACTTTAATAGCATATGAATCTTGCGAATCAACAAGATTTCCATCAACATCAGCATAACTTGATATATAATTATATCCAAATTGTGAACTCTTATTCTTTATCCCTCTCTCTATGTTCTGATATGTGATATCAAATAGTAAATTGTAATTACTTTTAAAATTATACTCATAAGATAAAGGAATAGTCAATGCTTTTAAAAACTCATACCTCTTTGTAAAACTAGTTTGGCTCTTATCATTTTCAAATAATATCTTAACCTCTTCAAGATGAGATATCGTTACATTCAAATATGCATTAGCAAAAAAATTTTCAAAAATTATTGAATTTTCCTTATAAGGATTTGATGAAAAATCTACTGAGGGTATTAAATAATTATTTCGTGAAGTTTTCCAGCTACTAGAAATCATATTTTCATTTACACTGCGGTACCACTCCTCAGTTTTACTGGACATAGAGCTGTTAAATTTTATTGAATGACTATCTCCTATATGACTCAATGATAAGTTCAATCCAACTGCATCATTATTATCTTGTAAGTGAGTTATCCTATTTAATAATTCGGATGAATGTTCTTGATTTATTATCATAGGTTTTTGAAACTGAGTAACTCCTTCAGGAAGCGGAAAATAATTTCTAAATGTTGGACTTGAAGAGAAAAAATCATAATAAATGTAATCAATTGAAGTATTGAAATTACCAAACACATAATTTGAGGAAAAAGCGAATCCTAAACCATTGCTATTTCCCCTAATTAGGGTGTCTCTTTCTAAAGTTTCCAAATTAATGCTAGTTAAAATTAATGATGGATTTATAGAAGTATGTTTTCTCGCAATCTCAAATGAAAAATCCAAATCCCCTTTATTATATTCAACGTAAATGCTATTTAAATTATTAGTAGCTATTGAAGAATCATTATTAAAACTATTTGTCAAAAACTTTTCATTACTTTTTAGAGTCATTAAATCAACATGGGAACTATTAAGTTTACTTCCAATCTTAAATCCAACTATATTGTTTTTTGTTGAGAAATCAGGTATCCTTGATGCAATGTTGGGGCTCGAAAAGGTAAATACTTCTTTATTACCTGATAGAAATTCTATATCAAATTTATCATTTGATAAAAGCAACTTGACCCCTCTAACACCATTATCATAAGCAATATCATCATCATTATACTGACTCAATACTAAACCTTTACCCCATGAAGAGTATATATCACCTATTGAAGCACTAAATTTATCTTTTTGAAAATTATAATTATATCTTTTAAGACCATTTGAATTCAAACCTATCTCAGGAGGCTGAGAATAATCAAACTGAAGAAAAATATTCCAATAGTCCCCATAAATATTTAAATCATGAAGAATTTGTGAGTAATTGTAATTTTTTTTAGCTACTTCACCTAAAATATTTTTTTCAAAAGTAAAACCTTCTCCATAATTCGTAGAGAATGTAGAATTGTAATTAATATTACCAAAAATTAGGTTTGATAAAATAATTATAGAAAATAAGGATTTTTGATTAAGAGTTAGATAGAATGACTTCAACATTTTTTTCAATCTCAAGTTCATCGCCACTAATATATCCCTCTTTTCTAAAAACAATATTTCCATCTTTATCAAAAATCATTAAAGTAGGCATCAATGCAATACTTAATTTTCTGTATACTGATAAGCTAGGATCTAATGCTACTAGCATATCATACCTCTTTTGCTTTATAAATGCTTTGGCCTTAGGAATTGATTTTATTTTATCGGTATTAACACAAAGCACATTAACACCCTTATTTTTAAATTTTTTTTGTATCTTATCTAAATAAAACATCTCTTTTTTACAGGGGGCACACCACGTAGCCCAAAACTGTAAAACAAGTGGTCCTTCATCTAATAAATCCGTCAAATTAATTTTTTTACCATTATGTAAATCGAATTCAATATTTTGACTTCTGTAATTTTTCTCCTTAGGGAATGAGACACTTAATAATAGAAAAATAAATGAACTTTTAATAAGGAGGCGATACATATTAAAAAAATTATTAAAGTACAGGATCAAGAAAATCTTTCATGTCATTTTCTTTAATAAATTTTAAACTAACAT
>JAYPLH010000185.1:1846-3989 GCA_038365355.1 Fidelibacterota bacterium | reverse complement strand
GATTAGCACAATCACAAATTGGTAATGAAATGTTAGCATTTGAAATTTGGACTGAATTATATAAGCGAACTAGTAAAAATGATACTTGGAAAAAAGATCTTGAAAAAAATATAAGAATAGCGGCAAAAAACTTAGGGATTTCCAAAAAAGCTCTAGAAAATAAGTTAAACAATGATGTTTTAGCAAATAATGATTTAACGAAAGAAATTTTAGATTTAAATGAAAAAGAACAAAACATAAGAATTAATCAAATGGTTGAACAACTTGCAGATCGGCTTAAAAATGACAAAAATGATCTAGAAGGTTGGATTAAGTTATATCAATCTTATAAAGTTCTAGGAAAAAATAAAAAAGCATTAAAAGCTATAAGAGATGCCATAAAACTAAATCCACAAGATATAAATTTAAAACAAATACTTTTAAGAGAATTACTACCCACGGAAAAAAAGCCTATTTTTTCAAAAGAAACAAAAAAACTTGTAAATGATATTTTAGTTTTAGAACCAAATAATGTAGATGGTTTATTTTTTAGTGGCTTTGCTGCTTACAATAAAGGAGAAAAGAAAAAAGCTATTACTTATTGGGATTTATTACTAAAACAACTACCCAAGGATTCTTTAATGTCAAAAGAAATAAATAAAAGGATTAAATTACTTCAGGATTAATTTAATCTTTTTTGATTTGGTATTTTTGCATTATTGGCAAAGATAGTAACCCAAACCCAAGGGATAAAATTGGAATACCAAAAGCTTTAAAAGATACCCATTGATCAGTAGTTAAATTACGCCAAGCTATTTCATTAGCAATAGCCATTACTATAAACATACCAACCCATAACCATGTTAATTTATCCCAGCCCTCTTCTTTTAACGAAACTGCAGATTTCATGATAGCAGCTAGTGGGTTCTTACCTAGAATTTTACCTGAAGCTAAAACTCCTGCAATTATTATAGACACTATTGTTGGTTTGATTTTAATAAAAAATTCATCATCAAAAAATATTGTTAATCCACCAAAAAAAACAACCGCAACACATCCTGCAGCAGCCATCATTGGTATGTTTTTAAACCAATACCAAGATAGTATCAGAGATAATAATGTACTTATCACCAAAACTGCTGTACCAGCCATTATGCCGTAAAAATAATTAACACCAAAGAACAATAATAGCGGACCCATCTCTAAAATGGATCTATAACCCTCTTTTTTGTCTACTTCCTGCAATGAACTCTCCTACGCTAAAATTAAACTCTTACTGTGAATAAACTCTTCTATATTGTCTGTAGCAAATCTTAACAAATCACCATTTTTTGAAAATCTTGCATTTTCACTTAATTCACGTCTCCACTCTTTAGCACCTGGTAAAGAGTTATACAAACCTAAAATATGTCTAATTACAGAGTGAATATTACCTTCATCATTTTTCACAAATTCATCAATATAGTCAGCCATTTTCATGGCTATTTGATATCTTGTCTTAATTTTTTCTTTTTGATTTAGGACTATTTTATCTACAGAGGATAGAATATACGGATTTTTATATGCTTCTCTTCCAATCATAAACCCATCAAGTGAATATTGTTTAACTAAATTTTGCCCCTCTTGTATTGACTTAATTCCACCATTAATAATAATTTTTAGATCTGCCCTTCTTTTTTTTAATGCCCCAACCCTAGAATAATCTAAAGGAGGGATTTCTCTATTTTGCTTTGGACTTAATCCATTCAACAGAGCTTTTCTCGCATGAATAACGAATAACTTTACTCCTTCAGCGGACACTTGATCAATAAAGTTATCTAAACCTTTTACTTCATCCATATCATCAACACCAATCCTACATTTAATTGTAATTGGTAATTGACTAACATCTTGCATAGCCCTCACACATTCTGAGACAATTTTAGGTGTTTTCATAAGGCATGCTCCAAATGATCCATTCTGGACTCGATTTGAAGGACATCCAATATTTAAATTTATTTTTGAGTATCCATAACTTTGACCAAACTTAGCTGCAAGAGATAATTTCTTAGGATCATTGCCACCTAATTGAAGAACACATGGCAATTCTTCATTATTAAATGCTAACAATTTATGTCGTGGCCCAAAAATTAAGGCATCAGCAGAAATCATTTCAGTATATAAA
>JAYPLH010000185.1:0-1836 GCA_038365355.1 Fidelibacterota bacterium | reverse complement strand
GTATATAAAACTGCTGAACCAGATAAGAGTCTATGAAAATATCGACAATGCCTATCTGTCCATTCCATCATTGGAGCTACAGAAAACTTTTCCTCAAATATCAATTTATTGCTCTACAAATATTTAATAATTCATCATTATTTACAATATTTATAAAATATAGCCAAGATTATTAAAATAATAATAAATAGAATTTTATCAATTAAGAGTGTTTTACTTTTCTTGAGATTTTTCTAAGGCTTCAGCTAAGTCGTCTACAATATCATCTATATGTTCAATACCAACTGATAATCTTACATATGAATCTGATACACCAGATTTTAATTTATCTTCAGATGATAATTGACTATGTGTTGTAGTTGCTGGATGTATAGCAAGGCTTCTTGAGTCACCAATGTTTGCCACGTGGTAGAATAGTTTTAAGTTAGCTATAAACTTTTTACCTGCTTCTGCACCACCTTTCAATTCAAATCCAACTAGACCTCCAAATCCCTTATTTAAATACTTAACTGCATTTTCTTTAGAAATTCCTGTTTGTAGCTCAGGGTAAATTACATGATCCACTGATTTGTGGTTTTCTAAAAAATGAGCAACTTTTGAGGCATTTTCACAATGTGTTTTCATTCTTAAACTAATAGTTTCAAGTCCTTGTAAGATTAAAAAAGCGTTAAATGGGCTTAATGCTCCTCCTAGGTCTCGTAATAAAGTAACCCTAGCTTTTATAATGTAAGCAATAGGACCTAATGGTTTTACAGCATCAACCCATACAGCTCCACCATATGAGGGATCAGGTGTGTTTAAAGCTGGTTGTCTTTCTTTCCCAGCTCCTTCCCAATCAAAATTGCCACTATCAATAATTAAACCCCCAATTGAATTTCCATGACCACCTATATATTTAGTCAGTGAATAAACAACAATTGCTGCCCCATGGTCAAAAGGCCTACAAATAACTGGAGATGCTGTGTTATCTATAATCAGCGGTATTCCATACTTCTTTCCGATTGTACTCACTTCAGAAATAGGAAAGACTTTTAATTTTGGGTTAGGTAAAGTTTCAGCATAATAAGCTCTTGTTTTATCATCAGTTGCATTTTCAAATGCTTGTGGATCTGATGGATCAACAAATCTAACTTCGATACCCATATCCTTTAAGGTGTTTGCAAATAAATTCCAAGTACCACCATATAAGTCAGTTGAACTAACAATATTATCTCCAGACTTAGCAAGATTTTGAATAGCAAATGCAGATGCTGTTTGACCAGAAGATAATGCTAATGCAGCAACGCCCCCCTCTAGAGCTGCTAATCTCTTTTCCAATATATCATTGGTTGGGTTCATAATTCTTGTGTAAATATTACCCAATTCTGATAAAGAAAATAAATTCGCTGCCTGCTCCGTATTAGCAAACTGATAACTTGTGGTTTGATGAATTGGCACCGCAACTGAACCTGTTGTTTCGTCTGCTCTCCATCCAGCATGAAGACTAAGGGTTTCTGTATTTATAAAATTACTCATTTATATATTCCTTGAAAAAAAATTAAGTATTTAGAATGAAATTTTCTAAAAATAAATAAAAAAGGAAATATTTTTAAATTTTTTTTTATTATCAATGAAAATTAGAAAAATTTTCTTAAAAGTTATTTTTTAAAAGAAATAAAATTATGAAATAATAGATGTCAATAATGATGGTGCTTTTTCTTTTCGTTTGATTTTTTTCTTTTATCCATAATCGGCATATTAACAACTATTGACCCTGCGTTTTTAAAATTAAATTGAACTTTTTGTAATTTTGTTTTTTTTAGAGATTTTGTTAAATCAATAAACATAATATGAAGG
>JAYPLH010000184.1:0-4013 GCA_038365355.1 Fidelibacterota bacterium | reverse complement strand
AGTATAAATAATTTTTCAGCAGGTTTATCATTGAATCAGTTAATTTACGATGGGGGACGATCAAGAAATCAAATTCAGCAAGCACGAACAAATTTAGATATTGCACTTTTTAATCAAAGGCAAATAAAAACAAATGTGATTCAAAAGGTTATTCAATCGTATTATAATCTTTTACAGGCACAGAAGTTATATGATGTTTCAGAAAAAAACTTAGAAATGTCGGAAAGTCAAGTAGCTCTTGTTGAAAAGCAATTTGAGCTTGGTGTTGTCAAAAAAACAGATCTTTTAAAGGCAAAAGTAGCGAGCGGACAAGCTCGTGTAGATGCGCTGAATAAAAAAGTTAATTATGAAAATAGTCGAAGGGTTTTGTTCAATGATATGGGTCTTCAAGATTTTGGACAAAAAATTACTGTTATGGATGAAGTTTGGGTCCCCCCTTCGATACCTACAAAAACTGAAATTTTAAGATCTTTAAAAAACAATAATCCTTCTATAGCTATTTCAAAACAACAAATTAAAATTCGAGATTTATCCTATAAGCTTGCCAAAGGGTTAAGGAAGCCACTTATCAATACTTCCCTTAATTATTCTGCAAATGGTGAAAATTCAAAAGAATTAATTGACTCTTTTCAGGATGATTGGTCCTTTGGATTAAATGTATCGCTTAGTATTCCTCTTTATTCTGGGAATAGTCTTTCCATGCAGCAGCAGCAGACATTGCTATATAAACAACAGTCTGAAAATTCATATATTACTCTTCTAAATGATTTACGTGTCCAGGCAGAATTAATTCGTGAAACTTTGACAAATTACACGGAAATTATTCCCATTAATCAAGAAATTGTTCTATCAGCTGAAGAGGATTTAAAACTAGTTACAAAGCGTTACAGCCTTGGATCTGCAACAATATTAGAAGTGTTAGATGCTCAGGTATCATTAATGCGTTCAAAATCATCTCTTATTAATATCATCCATGATGCTAGAATTCAGGAAGCTAGTTTAAATGCTCTTTTAGGTGTTTTGGATGGCAAATACCAATAAAAAAATAATATGTTAAAAATAATAAAAATGAAAAAAGTCTGGATTCCAACGCTAATAATTTTAATTTTGTCAACATGGTTTTTGACTTCAAGATCAGGATCAGATGATATTATTTCCATTGATGCTGAGAAGGTAAAATTAAGAACAATTGTACAAAAAATAAATGCTAGTGGGAAAATTCAGCCTGAAGAATCTGTTCAGATTACTTCAACAATAACTGGTTGGATAACAGAGATTACTGTAATAGAAGGAGATACCGTTGAGCCTGGTCAGCATTTGATAAGTATTGATGAAAAACAGATAAGGCCTCGTTATAATAATGCACTATCCCAAGTGAAATCCTCTGAAGCAAATCTAAAAAAAGTAAAAGCACAGATGAACAGGACAAAAACTTTATTTTCACAAAAGCTTATTTCTCAACAAGAGCAAGAACAGGTTGAGGCATCTTTTCAAATTGCGTTAAGTCAGGCGGAGCAGGCAAATGCAAATTTATTATCTGCTGAAGACGAGCTTTCAAAAACTCGTTTAACAGCCCCTAAATATGGAATTGTTACTAGTATCACAAAAGAGGAAGGAGAGATGGCTGTTGGAGGAATGTTTAATCCAGGTGTTTTAATGACAGTTGCTGATTTAAGTAGAATGGAAGTTGAGGTGGATGTTAATGAAAATGATGTTGTGAATATTACTATCGGAGATACAACAGAAATTGAAATAGATGCTTATCCAGATACAACCTTTTTTGGAGTCGTAAGTGAAATTGCCCATACGGCTCAGTCAATGAATATGGGATCTCAACAACAAGTTACCAATTTTAAAGTCAAGGTTAAAATGATTACGGTGCCAGGTAGGATTCGTCCTGGTATGAGTAGTACTGTAAATATTATCACCTCAACTATTAAAAATGCGTTATCTATTCCAATACAAGCTCTTACATCTAGACCTGAAAATTATAAAGATCAAAAGAAAGACAATAACGATGAAAAGAAGTGGGAAGAAAGCGATGAAAGTGTTTCTTTTAAAAAAGTAAAACCAATAGATGTGGTTTTCGTTTTAAAAGATAATTTTGAAGGAAATAAAGCTGAGGATAATCAAAAATATGCTTTGGTAAAGGAAATCAGTGTTGGGATTTCAGGAGAAAATTATTACGAAGTTAAATCTGGACTTTTAGAAGGAGAAATGATTGTAATTGGTGGATATAGAGCCTTAAGTAAAGAGCTGAGTCATGGAGATTTAGTTATGCTTAAAAATCAGGACCAATATAAAACTGATGATTAGAGAAGATGTTTCAAGGTAGCAAACTATTTTGGTTTTAATCGCACTTAAAAGTATATACAAGATTTATAATGTAGGTGGTGAAGAAGTACGAGCTTTGGATGGTATTGATCTAGATATAAAAGAAAACGAATATCTAGCAATCATGGGGCCTTCAGGTTCAGGGAAATCCACTTTGATGAATATGATTGGCTGCCTAGATACTCCATCTTCAGGTATTTATCAATTTGAGGGAGAAATGGTACAAGAAATGGATGATGACCAATTAGCCTCAATAAGGAATCGCAAAATAGGATTTGTTTTCCAAACATTTAATTTATTGCCAAAAGCAACTGCACAGCAGAATGTTGAGATACCTCTTATTTACGGGAATATAAGAAAAGTTGAAAGAATAAAAATGGCTTCTAAAGCCCTAGAAGATGTTGGTCTTTCAGATCGAATGTATCATAAGCCAAATGAATTGTCTGGTGGCCAACGCCAGCGTGTAGCGATAGCGCGTGCTTTAGTAAATAATCCATCTATCATTCTAGCTGATGAGCCTACAGGGAACTTAGACTCAAAAAGTGGCCATGAGATTATGGGAATTCTTAATCAATTATATGAGGATGGTAATACGATAATTTTGGTTACTCATGAAGATGATATTGCTCAACATGCACGAAGGATTATTAGATTATTTGATGGTAAAATAATAGAAGACTCTGAAATCAAAGGAAAATGATTTTATTATTTTTAGAAAATTTTTTTATTTCCTTATCCGCCGTTTTTGCAAATAAAACAAGGTCTATTCTAACAGCGTTAGGTATAATTATTGGTGTAGTCTCTGTAACCATGATGGGGACACTTATTTCTGGTCTCGATAAAACATTTGAGAGTAGTATGTCTTGGCTTGGGAAAGATATTTTATACGTTAGTCGATATGAATGGTTTGGAGATATGGAGTGGTGGGAAGTGAGGAATAGGCCAAGAATACGACCAGAGTATGTTGACAAAGTAAAAGAAAGGTCAAAATATGCATTAGCTGTTGCCCCTGTCATGCAACGAGGAGCGTCCCTCTCTCTAGGTGAAAAAGAAACTAGAACAGAAATATTTGGCACAAATGAAGATTATATGGAAACGATTACAACAAATATTGCTCAGGGTAGATTTTTTTCAAAAAATGAAGATAGGTCTGGTGCAAGGGTAACCGTAATCGGAGATGGAATTAAAGAAGCTTTTTTTGGAGACAATGACCCTATTGGTAAATATATTAAAATAGATAATATAAAGTTTCGTGTAATAGGTGTTTTAGAAAAACAAGGAAAATTTCTTGGACTTTTTAGTGTTGATAAGCAAGCAATTCTACCTATTGGAGCATATAATAGAATTTTTTCAAAACGAGGATGGATGAGATTGAGCATTAAAATTCCAGAAAACAAAATTGAAGAGGGCTTGGATGAAATATCAGCTGTGATGCGACATATACGAGGTCTAAAGCCAAATGAGAAAAATGATTTTGCTATTAATCAGACAAAGGCTTTTGAAAAAAATTATAATACTCTAAAGTTAGCAATTGGTGGTACAGGAACATTTATTACTCTTCTATCTCTTGTTGTCGGCGGTATTGGCGTGATGAATATTATGTTTGTTTCTGTCAAGGAAAGGACAAGGGAGATTGGCGTGCGTAAAGCTATTGGAGCAACTAGAGGAATGATTTTAGG
>JAYPLH010000183.1:1345-4048 GCA_038365355.1 Fidelibacterota bacterium | reverse complement strand
GTCAAATACAAACAGGATTAGGAAGGTTACAAAAAATGCTCCTAGAGGTTTAATTCTAGATCGAAAAGGAGAAATCCTTGTTGATAATTATCCTGTGTATGTTCTTACAGCTATCCCCGGAGAAATGTCAAATAAAAATCAGCAGTTCAAATTGATTGCTGATTATATTGAGTCTGATTCAAGTATTATTCAGTCAAATTTTAAAAAATATTATCGAGGACGTTTTTCTCCCACAAGATTAGCGAAGGATATGAGTTTTTTACAATTAGCAAATCTTGAGGAGAATAAACTTAACCTTGAAGGTGTATATTATGACCAAATTCCAGAGAGGTTTTATCCTAATGGAGTTAGAGCACCTCATTTATTTGGGTATGTTAAAGAGGTTGATAGGTTAATTAGAAAAGATTTAAAAAATAAAGAATTATATGAACTTGGTGATTTAGTTGGTTGGTCAGGACTTGAAAAGCATTATGAATCATTTTTGAGAGGAAAAAGAGGTACGTATTTTTATGAAGTGGATGCTTCAGGCAGAGAGGTTGGCTCTGCAGCTGAGCTTAATGATACAAGGCCTAGTCCCGGTGGTAATATACAAACTACAATTGATTTAGAGTTGCAAATGCATTGTGAAAAATTAATGAATGATGAAAAAGGAGTGATACTTGTAGGAGAACCTTTAACTGGGGGAATATTAGCAGCGGTAAGCGCACCTGATTATTCACCAGATTTTTTTACAGGATTAATAACCGAATCAGAGTGGAGCAATATTAAAAATAATCCTAATAAGCCATTAATAAATAGATATATACAAGGCACATATATTCCAGGCTCTATCGTAAAAATGATTACTCAAATCGCATTATTAAATTCTAATAATTTTAATAAGGATGCTAAGCAATATTGTCCTGGATTTTACCAATTTGGCGATAGGATTTTTGGTTGTTGGTTTACTGAGGGGCACGGTGAAATAAGTATAACTGAAGCTATTGCGGCTTCTTGTGATGTATATTTTTATAAGACTGTGAGACAGCTATCTTTAGAAGATTTAAATAGTACATTTAATCAATTTGGTTTTGGGCAGAAAACAAAAGTTGACATTCCCAATGAATATTCTGGCTTAGTACCTAGTAGAGAATATATGAAAAACAGATATGGAAAGTATGGTTGGAGTAAGGGGGTTCTACTAAATTTAGCCATTGGTCAAGGCGAGCTATTAGTTACCCCCATGCAAATTTTGAACTACACTAATTTATTGGCAACAAAGGGAAAAGCTCCCAATTGCCATTTTGTTTTTGTAGACAATTTGCCTTCAAACGTTTCCCCAGATTTAAAAAATGAAGTTTGGGATAGTGTACACAAAGGCATGAGAGATGCAATCATTGGTAAGAATGGAACTGGCAAGAAAGCTAACTCTTTGTTAGATGGATTTGAATTGTATGGAAAAACTGGTACTGCAGAAAATCCCCATGGTGATAATCATGCTTGGTTTACAGGATGGGCTAATTACAATGATAGAAAATTTTCTATTGTGGTTTTGCTTGAAAATTCAGGTTCTGGAGGAGCAGTAGCAGCCCCTATGGCCAAAAAAGTTTTTGATAAGCTGATTTTAAATACTCAGATTGTGTCCAAGTGATAAGTATTAAAACACCCAATTTGAATGATGCTCCATGGAAAATTTTCTTTTCTGCCCTTTTTTTAAGTTTAATTGGCCTCACTGCTCTAAATAGTATCTCATTTCAAAGTACGTCTCTATCTTCAAACCCTTTTTACAAACAACTTATTTTTTTAATTTTGGCTTTTGGTGGTTTTTCAATCTCATTTTTTACACCTAAATATATCATTCATAAATATGCATATGTCATTTATTCGCTTGGTTCTGTTTTAGTAATACTTCCTTATTTTGGTGAAACTCATGCAGGGACGCATAGATGGCTAAATATTGGTTTACCTTTTAGTTTCCAGCCAAGTGAACTTTCTAAAATTTTCTTAGTGATTGCATTGGCTAGATATTTGTCGGACAATAGTATTAAGATTCAATATTTTAAATCAATTATTATGCCAATAATGATAGCATTATTGCCAGTTTTGATCGTTTTAAATCAGCCTGATTTAGGTACTTCAATAGTAATGTTAAGCGTAATATTTCCGATGTTATATTGGGCAGGAGCTCGTCCATTTTATTTATTTCTTATGATAGCTCCAGTATTATCCATATTGTCAGCTTTTAATGTTGTTATTTTTTCAATTTGGGCTTTAATAATTGCCATTGTCATTTACTACTCCAAAACAAATATTATTGCCAGCGCAGGATATTTTTTCGGGAATATATTTTTTGGTCTTCTCGCACGTCCTTTGTGGGATTTACTTAATCCATATCAGCAAAATAGAGTTTTAACGTTCATCTATCCAGATAAAGATCCACTTGGGGCAGCTTATCAAATCATTCAGAGTAAAACCGCTATTGGGTCAGGTGGATTATTTGGTAAAGGTTGGGGAGAAGGTACTCAGACACACCTTAAATTTTTACCAGTTCAGGAATCTGATTTTATTTTATCCGTTATTGGTGAAGAGTTGGGTTTTATAGCAATCATTGTCATATTATGTACATTTGGGTATTTAATAAGTAATATCATTCGAAATTCCTACCTATCAAAAGATAAATTTTCTAGCTTAATTTTAATTGGCTTGGGTTCAATAATTTTAGCT
>JAYPLH010000183.1:886-1335 GCA_038365355.1 Fidelibacterota bacterium | reverse complement strand
TCGTAAATACTGCTATGACAGTGGGGCTCATACCTGTTAAAGGCTTACCTCTGCCATTTATCTCAGCTGGCGGAACATTTCTTATTACTAGTTATATAATGGTCGGCTTGATTATGCGTTTTAGTATAAACTATTCAGAATAAGTAATAATTTTAAGATATTGTTGTTCTGGCCTTTATCGGGTAAATTAATCCTTTAATATTTGTAACTATTTTGGTTTTATTATGAACAAGATTATTAAATATACTTTAATTTTATTTATTTATTTTCCTTTCGTATCAATTTTCGCTCAAAGTTCTAAAAATTATGATAAAGAGCTTAGGCGCTTGAATGCAAAAATTGATAGAGTAAGGGTTTTAGTGGATTCGCTAGAATTTAACGATAGACTATTATTACCTGAGCTTATGTCAGCATTTAGAAAATCGGTTAGCAGCAAAGCGCAACAAGAT
>JAYPLH010000183.1:0-876 GCA_038365355.1 Fidelibacterota bacterium | reverse complement strand
ACACTAAACAATAAAATTGCTAAGCTAGAAAATCAAGCTAATTTCATGGACAGTACTTCTTTAGAGATTTACAATAAATTAGTTATGATTGAAAACAAGATTGTCACATTGACAAATAGCTATTCTGAAATGTCTCAAATGCAGTCGGGTACTTTAAATACCATTGAGCCTAAGTTTAATGCGGCTAAATACAAAAAGCATTACATGAAAAGTTTGGGCTATTTTCAAAATCAAGATTATGATAATGCTATCAAAGGATTCTCTGAACTTGTATTGTCGGATGCTACTAATGATTTAGCAGATAATTGTCAGTATTGGCTAGCCGAATGCTACTACTCAAAAAAAGATTTTAAAAGAGCAGTCGGAGAATTTACCAAAGTTTTTAATTATGCAGGTACTGACAAAGATGATGATGCTCAGTTAAAACTAGGTTTATCTTACCAAAGCATGGGCAGTATTGGAAAAGCCAAAGAAGAATTTCAAAGACTCATTGATTACTTCCCTGGTAGCGAATATTACCCTAAGGCTAAAGATGCTCTTAGAAAACTCTCTATTGATTAACACACACGCTTAAATAAAATATGTCAAAAAAAATATACTTTAGTACCACAGAGATTGTACCATTTACTAATGTCTCTAACATTGCCCCTTTCTCAACAGCGGTTCCTACTTTACTACAAGAGCTGGGTCATGACATTAGAACAATTTTACCCAAATATGGTTTCATAAGTGAGAGAAAATACATACTTAGAGAAGTTATTAGATTGCGAGAAATACCATTTTCTTTTTGCGGAGTAGAGGAGGTCGCTAGCGCAAAAAGTGCTTTTATACCAAAAACTCGTGTTCAGGTTTATTTTTTAGAGAGTGATGAATGGT
>JAYPLH010000012.1:4313-23372 GCA_038365355.1 Fidelibacterota bacterium | reverse complement strand
TTGTTGGATTAGGTGTTTTTGGCCTTGGCTCTCTCTTTATGTTTTATACTAATATATATGGAAGTGATTCCACAAACATAAAAACGGTATTGAATATTCTATCAGGTTTTTCTTTAGGTGCTTCTTCGATTGCTTTATTCGCTAGAGTGGGTGGAGGGATTTATACAAAAGCAGCGGATGTAGGTGCTGATTTAGTAGGGAAAGTTGAGGCTGGAATTCCTGAAGATCACCCCTTAAACCCTGCTACTATAGCAGATAATGTTGGAGATAATGTAGGGGATGTAGCTGGTATGGGTGCTGATTTATTTGAATCTTATGTTGGTTCAATAATAGGCTCAATGGTCCTTGGTTCAAGTATACTTGTTATGGGGCAGTATGATTTGAATTTTATTGTATTACCACTTATGATTGCTGCCTCAGGAATTTTAGTTTCGATTATTGGGACTTTTATGGTTTCGGTCAAAGAAGGTGGAGATCCTCAAAAAGCACTAAACCGTGGTGAGTTTGGTAGCGCAGCTATTATGGTTGCCGTGATTTATCTTTTAATCCAAACTTATCTTCCAGACACATTTGTTCAAAATCAAGAAATATTCACTAGGAACGGTGTTTTTTTTGCAACGGTAATTGGTCTTTTAGCCGGTTTAGGAATTGGTTTAATTACAGAACATTATACGGGCACAGGTACTGGACCAGTTAATTCTATTGCTAAACAATCTATGACTGGAGCAGCAACCAATATTATAGCGGGCTTAGGAGTTGGCATGCAATCTACAGCTTTACCTATTTTGATTATTTCATCTAGTATTATCGGAGCTTATTATTTTTCGGGTCTTTATGGAATCGCAATGGCGGCATTAGGGATGTTGGCTAATACGGGGATACAACTAGCTGTCGATGCATATGGACCAATTTCAGATAATGCTGGTGGAATTGCTGAAATGGCAGAGTTACCAAAAGAGGTTAGAGAAAGAACCGATAAACTTGATGCTGTGGGTAATACTACTGCTGCAATAGGGAAAGGATTTGCTATCGGATCTGCAGCTCTTACAGCTCTTGCTTTGTTTGCTGCCTTTATGGTTCAGAGTGGGATTAAAAGTATAAATATAGCAGACCCTTGGGTAATGGCAGGTTTGTTTGTAGGTGGGATGCTACCTTTTTTATTTTCATCAATGGCTATGAGTGCAGTTGGAAGGGCAGCCATGTCAATGATTGAGGAAGTAAGAAGGCAGTTTAGAGATATTCCGGAATTAAAAAAAGCGTTAGAATTAATGAATTTAAAAAATGAAAGTGAATGGAGCGATACTGATAAAGCAATCTACGAAGAAGCTTTATCAAAAGCAGAACATGGACGATGTGTAGAAATTTCAACACAATCTGCAATTAAAGAGATGATTCTACCTGGCTTACTTGCGGTTGTCTCTCCTGTTTTAGTTGGTTTTGTCTTTGGTCCTGAAACTTTAGGTGGCTTATTAGCAGGTGTAACAGTTTCTGGTGTTTTGATGGCAATTTTTCAGTCTAATTCTGGTGGTGCCTGGGATAATGCAAAAAAAATGATTGAAGAGGGATTGACATTTGATAATGTACATATTGGGAAAGGATCAGAAGCTCATAAAGCATCAGTGGTCGGAGATACAGTTGGTGACCCATTTAAAGATACCTCAGGGCCTTCATTAAATATTTTAATTAAATTGATGTCAGTGGTCTCATTGGTCATTGCACCTCTTATTGCATAAAAGGTTAAGGAGTTAAAATGCGTTATTATGAAACAATTTATATAGTTGATCCAAATTTAGAAAATACTATATTGGAAAAAACAATGACTGAAATAGGTCAGGAACTTGAAAAAACAAAAGCTAAAATAATTAATCATAGAGATTGGGGGAAAAAAAGATTAGCGTATCAGGTAAATAACCAAAAATATGGATCTTTCATCCTTCTACAATATGAAATCAAAGAATTAAGTAAAATAAACGACTTTCACACATGGTTAAAATTAAATAGCTTAGTTTTAAGGCATATGACAGTTTCTTTAGATAAAAAACCTGATAAATATATTGAAAAAAAATCTATCGGCGAGGTCGCTCAGGCCAATGACGCTCCATCGACTTCAGATAAAAGTGTTAATAAAGTTGATGTTGAGAAATCTTCAGATCCTGAGAAAACTGAACTAAATAAGGAGCAATAAAAATGGCTTTTCAGAATAAAAGAAAATTCTGCTATTTTAAAGAAAATGGAATTGTAGATATTGATTATAAAGATGTAAAACTTCTTCGACGCTTTGTTAATGATCAAGGTAAAATTATGCCCAGAAGGATTACAGGAACGAGTGCCAAGATGCATCGAAAGTTAGTACGTGCAATTAAGCGTTCTAGATCAATTGCACTTATGCCTTATGTAGAAAGTAATTCGGAGTAAAAGGGGTAATTATGAAAATTATATTAATATCTGATTATGAAGGGCTTGGAAAAGCAGGTGAACTAATTGATGTAAAGCCGGGATTTGCTAGAAATAAACTTATTCCTAGTGGATTTGCTTTAAGGGCCTCAAAGAAAAACATTGCTCTTATTGAAGAGAAGAAAAAACTTCTTGAAACTAGTAAAATGAGGGAAGATGCTTCGCTGCAAGAACTCTTAAAACAAATTTCCAAAACTGAAATTACAATTGAAGCGCAAGTTGGTGAAGAGGAAAAAATGTTTGGGTCTATAACTTCAAATGATATACACAAGTCTTTAAAGGAAAAAGGTATCATGATTGATCGAAACTCGATACTTCTAGAATCACCCTTAAAATCTTTGGGGATTTTCCATGTAAAAATTCGATTGTCAAAAGATCATGAATGTGATGTTAAAGTATATGTAATTAAATCCTAATTCTTTTGTAAAAAAACAATGTTTGCTGAAGTTGCCTTCCCAATTCGCAGTTTCCAAACGTTTACGTATTCTATATCAGCTCAACATATTTCATCAATAGTTGTAGGAACTCGTGTATCTGTCCCCTTTAGAAATAAAATTATCCAAGGGATAGTTGTAAAGATTAAAAAAAACAATTCATACTCAGGCTCAATTAAAAGAATTATTGAGCCTGTTGACAAGGTTCAAGTTATCACTTCTCCATTGTGGGAATTGATAAACTGGGTAAGCAAATATTACATGACTCCAATTGGGAAGGTGGCAAACTCAGTAGTCCCCAAATCACTCTCTAGTAATTATAAACCACAATTAGAAAAATACGTAAAGGTTAGAAAAAAAGTTAATAAAGCAAAGGTTGATAAATTAAAAGATACAGCACCTAAACAATATTTAGTATTAAAAATTATTAGTGGAAAAAATATAATCCATAAGGTTTCTTCTTTTAAAAAAATAGTAAGTAATCCTTTACAAATTTGTATTTCTTTAAAAGAAAAGGGATTAATTAAAATAATTGAAAAACCAATACTTCCAGATTTTAATCAATCTGTTTTTGAACCTGTTTTTAAGGATATTGTTTTTAATAAAGATCAAAAATTAGTACTTGAAAAGATAATTAGCTCTTTAAAGAAATATAACTTTAATTCTTTTTTGCTCCATGGTGTGACGGGTAGTGGGAAAACAGAAATTTATATTGAGGCTGTGCGATATTGTTTAAGTCAAAAAAGAAACGCTATTATTTTATTACCTGAAATATCTCTTACTCCCCAAATTGCTGGCCGTTTTCGTGCTGTTTTTGGAGATATAGTTGCGATTTGGCATTCAAAGCTAAAAGTACCACAACGTTCTTGGACTTGGGGGAAAATATGTGTTGGAGATTTTAAAATCGTAATTGGTGCTCGTAGTGCAATTTTTTCGCCATTAAAAAATGTTGGTCTTATAATTGTTGATGAAGAGCAGGAGTCTTCATTTTATCAAGATGCAAAAGAACCTAGATATCATGCTAGAGATGTGGCATTAATGAGAGGTTCTTTTGAAAAAAGCACTGTAATTGTTGCAAGTGCCACTCCTAGTTTGGAAAGTTTTTATAACTTTCAACAGAAAAAAATAGAATATTTAAGACTGCCTAAACGTTTTGGTAATGCAAAATATCCAGAAGTGCATATTGTTGATATGTTATCAAACCAAAAAGAAACGGGTAAGTTTGATCAGGTTGTTTCAGGTTTATTACAAGATAAAATTGAGGAAAAGCTTAAAAAGAATGAACAAATAATTTTAATTCAAAACCGGAGAGGTTTTTCTCCAATAGTAAAATGCAGGGATTGTGGTGCTCAAGTTATGTGTCGTCAATGTAAAATAGCGCTCACATATCATAAGAGTAAAAATAAATTAGTTTGTCATTTTTGTTCATTTTTTGTTAAGAATGAAATGCTTATTTGCCAAGAATGTGGCAATTCTAATCTAATTTACTCTGGCACTGGAACTCAAAAAGTTGAACAGCTTATAAGAGAGACCTTCCCGAAATCAAAAATATGTAGATTAGATATGGATACTTCGAAATCTAATATAGGACTTACTTCTATACTGAAATCTTTTAGTAATCAAGAGTTTGATATTCTTATTGGTACTCAAATGGTAGCTAAAGGGTTAGATTTTCCAAATGCAACATTAGTAGGAATAATTAATGCGGACTTAGGGCTTTATTTGCCGGATTTTCGAGCTACAGAAAAAGTGTTTCAATTAATTTATCAAGCTTCTGGTCGGGCAGGAAGAAGTTCCAAAAAAGGAGAGGTCGTAATTCAAACATTTTCACCAAATAGTGCAGTTATTAAAAATGCAAAGGATCTAAACATAGCAAAGTTTTATGAGATTGAATTGCTTGAGAGGGAAGAATTAAATTATCCGCCGTATAGTTGGTTAGCTAAAGTTGAGTTTGTTGGGCCAAACCAGCCAAGGCTTTTCTTATTAATTGAAAAATTTAAACATAACTTAAAAGGTGTATATACTGGTCTTGATATTCTAGGCCCAGCCCCATGTTTTTTAGAAAAATTAAAAAACAACTATAGATTTCAATTAGTTTTTAAATCTAAAAAATATTTTGATCCAAACGGAATTTCTCTTCACAATTTTATTGATAAGAATTTTAAAAACTACAACAATAAAAAATTGCTTGGGCAAAATAAAATTAATATTTATTTTGATCCAATTAGTCTTATCTAAATATTTATAGCTTAAATGCGGAATTTAATTTTTCTTTTAGCTATCTTTTTCATTATTAAATCAAATGTGCATGCGAATAGAAATGCGTTCACCTCTCCTTCCTGTTTTAGTATGGGAGGAGCAGGGTCATTATTCTTATCTGCTAATGCACAAATTAAAAATCCAGCTGTCTTTAATAAATCTAGAAGTATTACAACTTCCATTGTAAGGTATCCAGCTTTGATTAGTAGTCAAAGTTTGGATTTAAATTTTCCATTGGAGAATTTCGTTTTTTCGTCGTCTTTTAAACATATATCATATGGAGTTTTTAAAGGTTATAATGAAAATGGAGAAGATATTGGTTCTTATAGATCAAATGAAACTTGGGTGGATGGATATTTATCAAAAGAAATGAATTCTTATCCAATTTTACTTGGATCAGGCATAAGCTTGAAATCAGCAAACTTTAGCTCATTAAATATTAAAACACTTTCTACATCAATTGGTGTGATTGGGTATTTCAAAAATAAAAATAACGCAGTCGGTTTATCTATTAATCAAATCGGTTTAAAATTAACTGATCAGCGCCTATCATATATTAGCCCAAATTTTATATTAGGTGGCTCAAAAAAGCTTAATTATTTGCCAGCTATAATCTATTTTGATTTTTTGATTGAAAAAAAACATGATACAGAAATTTTTATGGGAGCATGTTTTTCTTTTAATAAAACCATGAAAATTTTAGTTGGGTCATCAAATAGAAAAATTGACCAAAATACTTCACAAAATTTGTTTCGATCTTTGCTGGGAGCCACTGGTTTCGGTTTTGAGTATGATTTCAATCAAGTATTAGTTCAGTATGGATTTTATTATTACGGTGCTGGAATGAGAGTTGATGGATTAAGCATAGGAATAAGGTTTTGAGACTTTTTTTAGTCCTAATTATATTTTTTATGTCATATGGGTTGGCGGAAAACAATTATCCTATTGTTTTCATTCACGGATTTATGGGTTGGGGACCTGAAGAAATGGGGGATTATTCCTATTGGGGTGGGAAAAATAATTATATAAAAGACTTAGAAGAGGAGGGACATCAAATATTTGCAGTTTCGGTAGGTCCAATTTCTTCCAATTGGGATAGGGCTATTGAGGCTTTTTATCAAATTAAAGGAGGGCAAGTTGATTATGGATCTAGTCATTCAGAAAAAAATAAAATAATTCGTATGCCCAAGGGGAAAAGCTATGTTGGTTTATATCCTCAGTGGAGTAATGAAAACCCTGTTCATTTAATTGGGCATTCCATGGGCGGGCAGACTGCGAGAATGTTACATTATTTATTAACACAGGAAATTAATCAAAATAACAGCAAAAAAGATGAGTCCGACTTATTACGACAATCAAATTCAGGATGGATTAAAAGTATTACAACTATATCAACTCCACATGATGGGACTACTTTATCTCATATTATTACAAGTACAATTCCATACGTTCAATATTTTGCTGGAATAGCCGGGCTTTTTGGTAATAATTATTTTCATTTTGACCTGGAACAATTTGGGATTAAAAAACAAAAAGACGAGACTTGGTTAAATTTTATAACTGGATTAAAAGACAATTCTATAATGAATACAAAAAATTTTAGCTCATATGATTTAAGTCTTACTGGGGCAAAAGATTTTAATGGATATTCACAAGCCTCTCCAGAAGTATATTATTTTTCATTTATTACTTCCACTACAAAAAAAGATCCAAAAACTCGTTTTCAGATTCCGTTTGAAGATACTCCGTTGCTAAATAAAGCCAGAGCAAAATTGATTGGTTCTAGATCAGGATATTGGGCTGATGGAACCCAAACAGATTCATTATGGTTTGAAAATGATGGTGTTGTTAACTCAGTGTCAATGTTTGGCCCTACCACAGGAGTAAATGGCGCAGATCCTATAATTGAATATGATCCAAAAGATTTATTGATAACAGGTCAGTGGTATTGGAAAAAAATTAATCAAATGGATCATTGGAGTATTGTTGGTCATTTTGGATCTGAAGAAAAAAAATTAAGAGGATTTAACATAATAAAAAAACATATTAAACTATTAAAAACTCTTCAATAGGTAACTAATAAAAATTGTAGATTACAACTATGCAATATAACGAACTTCTTTTTGGGTTGTTTAATAATCTTAAATCTCTCTATCAAAAAAATCTTAAATTTCCAAATATTAGCTTTCAACAGATATTAGCTATTTCAATGATTGAAAATAGCGGTGTGGAAATGTCATATTTTTCAAAAAAATTAGGAATTGACAATAGCACCGCAACTAGACTAATTGATGGACTTGAGAAGAAAAAATTAGTGAAAAGAAAACGCAATGCATTGGATAATAGAGTTGTTAAAGTATTTCTAACAAATCGTGGAGAAAAAATGAATAATTCTATTGAATTTCAATTAGAAAAAATTAGTTATTTGATAGAAAAGCAGTTTGATGAAAGTTCCAAAGAAAAAATTATAGAATCTGGTGTTTCTTTAAATTGGGCCATTATAAAACATTTGAACCGATAGTTGTTAAGTATTAACAAAACTTTTTCTCACGAAGTGATTTCTTGGTATAATAAGAATAAAAGACCTTTATCATTTCGTATGACTAAAGATCCTTACAAGATTTGGTTGTCAGAGGTTATGTTGCAGCAAACAAAGGTAAAAACTGCTCTGCCATATTATGATAACTGGATAAAAAAATTTCCTACATTAAAATCTGTATCATTATCAAACTTGGACTCATTGCTTAAACTTTGGGAAGGGCTTGGATATTATAAAAGATGTAATAATTTTTATAAAGCCACTAAGCTTGTTGTGAGTGACTTTAACAGTAAAATTCCAAAAGAAAAAAGTCAGTTTATGTCTTTGCCAGGTGTTGGGGATTATACAGCATCAGCAGTGTTATCAATTGCATTCAATAAACCCTATCCTGTATTAGATGGGAATGTAAAAAGAGTGATGTCAAGAATAATTGGTATAAAAACATTGACAAAACATAATTTAAAAAGAATTAACAAATTTTTAAATTTAGTAATATGTGAAAAAAACCCCGGGGATTTTAATCAAGGTTTAATGGAAATAGGTGCTTTGATTTGCAAACCTTACAACCCTGTTTGTATAAAATGTCCAATAAATAATTTTTGTTACGCTTCAAAAAGAAAGCATCCAGAAGCATACCCAGTTAAAAATAAATTAAAACCTCTACCTCATTTTAATGTAGTAATTGCAATAATATGGAGGAAGGACAAATTTTATATTCAAAAAAGGAACACTAAACAAATGCTAGGTGGATTATGGGAGTTCCCTGGAGGGATTGTTGAACAGGGGCAAGATCCAGAGTTAGCTTTAAAACAAAAGGTATATGAAGAATGCGGTGTACAGGCTAAAATTTTTAAAAAAGTTGGTTTTGTTGATCATGCTTTTTCACATTTTAAAATAAGACTTAATGGCTATTTTTGTACAGAAAAAAAACATTTTTTAGATGAGAGTGAAAATAGAAAATGGATATCAAAAAAAAACATAAAAAATTACTCTTTCCCAAAAGCAAACCATAAGTTGTTTAAAAAATTAGAATTAAATAATTGGTATGCTTAAAACCTTTTTTTCTATAATAATTTGGCCTATTTGGTATGCTTTTTTCATTCCTTCTTTATTATTACTTTTTATAGTTATTTTGATATTTCCAAAAAATCTACTCCATTATTTTGTTCGGCCAATATGTTGGTTGTATTGTTTTTTTGCAGGGCAGTGGTTAAGAAGGATTAATAATCCTCCTAACAAAGATGGTGGGCCTTATTTATATATGTTTAATCATGTTTCTATGTTTGATCAGTTTATGATTGGTGCTTATATACCTTATTACATTACAGCGGTAGCAGCTATTGAAGTATTTAGATATCCAATTTTTGGTTTTATAATTAAAAAATACGGTGTTATCCCTATAATTAGACAAAAAATTAGAAAAGCAATAGGGAGTCTAAATATTGCTGAAGAAGCAATAAAAAACGGGATTTCGTTTTTAATTTCTCCTGAAGGTACAAGGACTTTAAATGGTGAAATAGGATCTTTTAAAAAAGGGCCATTTCATCTGGCCAAAAATACAAATGCGACTATTGTTCCTATAGCTCTTAAGGGGGGGTTTAAGGCAAAAAAAAAAAGTGATTGGCGTGTTCATCCAGGAATATTGACGGTTGTATTTGGTGAACCAATTGAAAGTTCTCAATTTGCAACACTTAGTGTAAAAGATCTAGGAGGGTTGGTCCGAAATAGAATATTAGAATTAAAAAAGGGGGATCTATAATAATGAAAAAATTAAAATATCTTATTTTGTGTAGCCTTTCTTTTGGCAACACTTTGAGCGTAGAGCAATTATATGGAAATAGAATTGAACTTCTTGGCATCCCATTTAAAGATCCACTGGTTTTATGCCAGATTTTAATAGCGTTATTTTTGGTGATTGTATTTTTACAGTCAAGCATGGATAAAATTATTGATCGTAGAAACAACTTGGCTTTTTTTGAATCTAATTTCTCTAAAACATTTTTAAAATACTTTATTCCATATTTGTTAACTATAATAACAGTTTTTGAATTGGGTGGAGCAGCAACACTTATTTTTGGTATTTATTATGCTTTTACAGCCAAAACAACTCTATGGATATTTTACGGTTTTGTAATTTTAGCAGTAACTATACTATTTCTACTTTTCGGTCAAAGACTAGCTAAAGATTATGTTGGGGCAGCTAATCTTGTCCCGTATTTTATGTTAATTATGCTTGGTATTATGAGTATGTACTGATTATTTTAAATATTGAAATTTCAGCTTAATTCATTTTTAATCTTAAAAAAATTTAAATTTATATATGAAAAAAGAAAACTCTTCAACAACTATACTGCTAACCATAAACATAGCCCTAGTGATAATTGGTTTGTTAATGATTAATAAGCGCATCTTAAATACAGATGAAAAATCAGATTCTCTCAAGCAGAAAATTAACCAAATTGAATCTCAACTTGATGTATTAATTGATGATACAAAAAATGCAAAACAGCAAGTTGTTGTTGCCAATAAAGATTTTATTCAGTTAAGTAATTCTATGGCTGTAAATGATAAAATATTAAAGAAGCTAAATAATGAGATTAAAGGTGCTGTGAAAGAAATTAAAGAAGTAAAAGATTTAACAGAATTACAAAATCGCAAGCTTTATATTTCAGAATAGTTTTATAATTATATATGTTGATCTTTGTAAAGATAATCCTGCGTTTTTAGACTGAGCAATCCTTAATTTATTAACCACATTTCCAAAAAAAGAATTTCTATTAAGTTTAGAGTTTCAATTAGACTAGACTTAAAATAAAAAGGTTTCGTATTTTTTAAAATATGCCTGATCTTGTTGTGATGAATTATTTATCCTTTAGAATTGAAAAAAGTCTTTGTAAAAGAGGTCTCTCGGTCTATTATTATGTAGTTCATTAATTATATTATTTAAATTTTTGCTATCGCTTATAATTTTAAAAAATATATTAATAAATTAATTCAAAACATTTTCAACAGTTTACTTTTTCCCTTTAAATTGCATACATACTGAATGTGTAAAATTAAGTTATTTTAAAGGAGTACAAGAATGGCTTATATTATTTGTGAACCCTGTGTTGGGACATGTGATACCGCATGTGTAGAAGTTTGCCCTGTTGATTGTATCCATGGTCCAACCGATAAAGAAGGTGCTGGTGCTGAGGCTAAAGTAGATGGCTTTATTCCAAAAGATACTGACTCACTGTATATCGATCCTGAAGAATGTATTGATTGTGGTGCTTGTGAGCCTGAGTGTCCTGTTGAAGCTATCTTTGAGGAAAGTGAAGTTCCCGATGAATGGAATAGCTACATAAAAGTTAATTATGATTGGTTTGGTAGGGAGTACTCAGGGTAAACAAAAAAAAATAAAAAATGGTGAAAAGCGGTTGTTTTTACAGCCGCTTTTTTATTAAAGATGAATAATAATCAAATTTTAGAGTTATTAAAAACTATAAAATATCCTGGTTTCAACAGAGATATAGTATCATTTGGGATGGTAAAGGATATTATGGTAAATAAGGATAATGTTGAAATATTTCTAAACATTTCATCTCAAAATGAAGAAAAAAAACAATTAATAACTAAGGCTATCGAAAGTCTTGTATTGCCAAAGGTTAAAAGTTTAAAAATTAACCTTAGTGAAGACAAATCTCCCCCAATTCAAACACAAAATCAAAGTATTGCAAAGAGCCTAGATAATATTAAAAACATTATCGCAATAGCTAGTGGGAAAGGTGGAGTTGGAAAATCAACTATAGCAGTTAACCTTGCTTGCGCATTAGCAAAAAATAAATTTAAGGTAGGCCTTCTAGATCTAGATATTTATGGTCCTTCACTTCCTATAGCACTGGATTTATTTAAGCAACCAAGAATGACTCCAGAGAAAAAATTGATTCCTTTAGAAAAATACGGGATGCAAGTTATGAGCTTTGGATTTATTAGTGGGAATAAAACCCCTGTAATTTGGCGAGGTCCACTTGTTTCAAGGATGACAGAACAGTTTTTTATGGATGTTGAATGGGGGAGTTTAGATTTTTTAATTTTAGATTTACCACCTGGAACCGGAGACATACAGTTAACCTTAACTCAAAAAATAAAAATGACAGGAGCAATTATTGTTACAACGCCACAAGATATCGCTCTTTCAGATGTTAGGAAAGGAGCTGATATGTTTAAAAAAGTTAATACCCCAGTGCTTGGTGTGGTTGAAAATATGTCAGGTCTATTTTTATCAGGGAAAACAAATACTCCTAGCTCAACAATTTATATCAACAATGAAGAATTAGATATTGATGCAAATGGCAATTTTAATATTAATATTGATATTTTTAAGAAAGGTGGTGGGCAGAAAGAAAGTGAAAGGCTTGGAGTGCCTTTATTAGGCAAAATTCCATTATCAAAGGAAATTATGAATGCGACTGACTCTGGAACTCCTATTGTCGTTTCTGATTATAATCAAAAAACAGGTAAAGTGTATTTTAGTTTAGCTGATAAAGTTTTAAAATTAATAAAACTATAATTTGTTGAAACATTTTTATTATTTTACTCGTTAAGTTGATTATATTTCTTTAAGATAATCATGTGGGTTGTTTAGTCCGATTGCTAAGAGTAAGTTCGCCAACTTTTTTATAATGTCAAAATCATTAAGAGATAAAATACTAGACGGTAACATACCAAATCATATAGCTATAATAATGGATGGTAATGGCCGTTGGGCTCGTGATAGATCTCTCCCTAGAATAGCAGGGCATAGAGAAGGGATTAATTCTGTTAGAGAAATTACAAGGGTATGTGGAGAGATAGGCGTTAATTATCTGACTCTATATACCTTTTCAACTGAAAATTGGAGGAGGCCACCATCAGAAGTAAAGGCTTTAATGTCGTTGCTATTGAAAACAATTAATTTAGAAGTTAAAGAATTACATAAAAACAATGTGAAATTTAAAATAATTGGAGAATTAGACTCCTTACCTAAATCTACAGTTGAAGGATTAAAAAATGGTGAAGATTTAACTTCTGAAAATTCTGGTTTAAATCTTTGTCTTGCTATTAATTATGGTAGTAGAAAAGAAATTTTAGATGCTGTAAAATCAACAATTTTAAAAATTCAGAAAAAAGAGTTAAAAATTGATCAAGTGGATGAAGTTTTTTTCTCACAACAGCTTTATACAAAAAATATTCCTGATCCGGATTTAATGATTCGTACGAGTGGTGAGTATCGATTAAGTAACTTTTTATTGTGGCAAAGTGCATATACTGAGATTTACATGACTAATGCATATTGGCCAAGTTTTAGAGAACAACAACTAATTGATTCGATCAATGATTATCAAAATCGAGAAAGGCGCTTTGGGAAAGTAAGCGATCAAATAAAAGAATTATGAGTAAATATTATTTTTGGACAATAATATTAACTTGCCAATTATTATCTGCCCAAGATCCGAGTAAAATTATTTTAGCCAAAGTTGATGTGGTTGGCAATACAAGCACATCAAAAAACACTATTATTTTCACTTCGGGACTTAGAGAGGGGCAGTTGGTTAACCCAACAGATTTTCCACGAGCGATCAAACGTTTATGGCAACTAGGTCTTTTTCAAGATATTCAAATAGAGTATGAAAAAGAGACGGAGGATGGTTTATTTTTGGTAATTAAAGTAATAGAAAATTATATTTTGGGTGATATTAAATATGATGGGAATAAAAAAATTAAAGAATCTAAGTTTGAAGAGGAACTTGGTTTAACTCGCGGGCAAAAATTAAAACCAAACACTTTGCATGTTACTAAAAACCTTATTGAAAAGCTTTATGCTGAAAAAGGATATTTGAATGCAGAGGTAAAGCCATCGCTACTATTACCTGATAATAAAACTGAAATCAATGTTCTCAAGAATGAAGAGTTAGTCAGAGATATTATTTTTAATATTTCTGAAAATAAAAAAACAAAGATTAATAAAATCATTTTTAAGGGTAATAATTCTTTCTCAGATTTTCGTTTGCGTTGGCAGATGAAAGAAACTAAACAGCAGCCTTTTTATATGTTTTGGAGATCTACGTTTGACAATTCAAACTTTAAAGAAGATTTAGAATTACTTTCTACGTTTTATAGGAATAAGGGATATAGAGATTTTGAAGTTTTAAAAGATACAATTCAATTTTACGATGATTCAAAAAAAATGGACATAATCTTATTTATTTCGGAAGGAGAAAAGTACAAGTATAGAAATTTTTCTTGGGAAGGGATGTCTCTTTTTAGTGAAGAAGATTTACAAACCACACTTGCATTGGATAAAGGCGAGCAATATAGTGATGAAGATTTTAATCTCGCGTTATATTCAAGGGTTCAGGGTTTGTATTTAGATAGGGGATATATTTATAGTCGTATTGAGCCTCAAATTACTCCAGTTGGAATAGACTCTCTTGATATACATTTTGTTATTACTGAAAATCATAAAGTTTATATAAATAGTATTATAGTACAAGGGAACACGCGAACTCGTGAGAATGTAATTCGTAGACAGCTTAGAATATTTCCTGGTGATGTATATAATCAAGAAAGAATTGCAAGAAGCTATAGAGAAGTTATGATGTTGAATTTTTTTGCTAATGCAGCACCTAATATTCTACCTGTATCGGATGATAAAGTTGATGTTGAATTTAATGTTGAGGAGAAACCAGCAGGACAAGCTAGTGCTAACATGGGCTATTCACAATATTTAGGTTTAACAGGTGGAGGTGGAATTTCTCTGCCAAATTTTCGTGGGAAAGGACAAAGTCTTAGTTTTAGTTTTAATGCTGGTGTTAGTGGAGGAGGCCAAAATTCATATTCGTATCAATCCTATAATTCTGATAGGCCTAAAAGTCGCTCTGCAAGTATTAGTTTTACCGATCCTATGGTAAATGACACTAAAAACCTTGTAGGCGGATCTCTTTATTATAGAATGATGGGTGGATCAACTATGTACTATTCTCCCTTGGAAACAACAATTGCAGGAGCGAGTATTATGCTTGGTCGTATTTTTAAATGGCCGGATGATTTTTTTAGAGGGACATGGCAATTACAATTACATAGAAGACAATATAGAGGAAGTCAGGCAGATATTGATAACTACGCAGGTGGAAGAACAAAATCAGATGGTATCAGTTTAATCCAATCTGTTCGTAGAGATAGCAGAGACCATCCTGAATTTCCAACTATTGGGTCTCATTTTTCTTTGAATTCTACTTTATCTGGATGGAAGTTAGGTGGACAAGAAAACTTTCAAAAGCACACTCTTAATCTTGAATGGTTCACACCAACATTTTGGAAGTTTGTACTAATGAATTCAATGAAATTAGGTGTAATAAAGGAACTACCTTCAAATAATAATAGCCCCTCTTACATACCTTATAATGATAGATTTATAATGGGAGGTAATGGAATACCTTACGGCAATGTATTAAGAGGTTATGATGACAACCGAGTTGGTCCTCTTACTAGCACAGGAAATCCGATTGGTGGTAATACTTTGGTAAAGTTTAGTACAGAATTCAGAGTGCCCTTCGCTGAAAATCCTGTAGTTTACGGAATGGTTTTTGCTGAAATGGGTAATGTTTGGTCTTCAACTGATTTGATGGAGCGGCTTAGCCTACCTAGATCGGGGCCTCTTGATCTAAAAAGATCTGTGGGAGTCGGAGTCAGATTTTTTATGCCGATGATTGGGATGTTGGGTTTTGATTTCGCAAGAGGCTTCGATAGAGTTGATATTAATGGTAAATTAAAGCCTGAATGGAAAACAACTCTTACATTTGGTCAACAATTTTAATAAGAAGGAGATAATCTTGAAAAGGTCTTATAGATATTTAATTGTTTTATTTTATTTTATTTTATTTTTAACACCAACTATTGCGCAATTAAAAATTGGATATATTTTATCTGAAAGAATTCGAACTGAGTTTGAAGACTTTAAAGAAGCGGAATCACAATTACAGTTAGAATATAGAAAAGTTCAGACTGAATTCGATAAAATGGTTCTTAAAATGGATAGTTTAAAACAGGACTATGAAGTCAAACGTCTTATGGCACTAGATAAAGGTGAAAGTATAAAACAAGAATTAGTGCAAATGGAACAATCAATACAAACATACCAAGCTGAAAAAATCGGTCCGCAAGGAGAACTTATGCGGAAGCAAGCCCAGATGGAATATGAAATTTTGGGTAAAGTTAAAAAAGCTGTTGATAAAGTAGCTATTGATGGTGGATATGATTATATAATTGATGCATCAGTTGGTTTGTTATATTTTAAACCAAAATATGATATGACTGATGATGTGCTACATGAGTTACGAAATTTAAAATCAGATAAGTAGATTGGAAATTACACTAGGGCAAATAGCCTCCGAAATTGGAGGAAAAGTTATAGGAAACCCTAGCCACCTTATAAAAGGGGTATCTCAAATACAAGATGCTAGTTCTGGTACTATTACGTTCTTAAGTAATCCTTCATATAAAAAATATTTAGATACTACAAATGCAGATGCTATAATTGTTGAAAAAAAAATCTTTTTAAATAAAAAAATGGGTATTGTTGTTCAGAATTCACAGTTTGCGATTGCTAAAACCTTGAGGCTTTTTAATCCAGTTTTAAAAGAAATTCCAATTATACATTCAATGGCTTATATTTCTGATTATGCTACAATAGGGGAAAATGTTTCTATTGCCCCGGGGGCATGCATTGAAAAAGGTGTTAAAATTGGTGATGGATGTAAAGTTGGCTCAAACACCGTTATTGGGGAAAATACTATTTTAGGAAATAATTGTGAATTAAAGGCTAATGTATCTGTTTATAATAATACAAATATTGGATCTAATGTAATTATTCATAGTGGTACTACAATAGGTTCAGATGGCTTTGGTTTTGTTACAGTTGAAGATAGTCATGAAAAGATACCTCAAACTGGTAATGTTGTAATTAAAAATGATGTGGAGGTTGGATCTAATTGCTCAGTTGATAGGGCGACAATAGGAAGTACTGTAATAGGTGAAATGACGAAAATAGATAACCTAGTTCATATTGCCCATAATGTGAAAATTGGTAAAGGCTGTTTGATTACTGCTGGGTTTGCTGTTGCAGGTAGTACAGAGATAGGTGATTTTTGTACTTTTGCAGGGCAGGTAGGTGTTGCTCCGCATTTAAAAATTGGTAACAATTCAATTATTGCTTCGAAAGCTGGTGTTACAAAATCACTAAAAGGTGAGAGGGTGTATGCAGGCTTTCCTGCAAGAGACATCAAAGATCATAATCGAAGACAAGCACTTATTAATGAAATTGAAAAGCTTAAAAGAAAAGTTTTTCAAATAAGTAAAGAAATGAAAGATAATTAAATTTTATAATGGAAAGAAATCAAAGAACGATAAGAACTTCTCAATCTTGTGAAGGAGTTGGCCTTCACACAGGCGTTGAAACTATAATAACTTTTCACCCCGCGCCAGAAGACTTTGGTATTCGTTTTGTTAGATCTGACATTCCCAATTGCCTGGAAGTAAAAGCAGATATAGATCATGTCGTAGATATTTCTAGAGGAACCACAATTGAAGAGAATGATATAAGAATTCACACTGTGGAACATGCTCTTGCAGCTGTAAGTGGACTTCGTTTAGATAATATTCTAATCGAATTAAGTGGTAAAGAACCTCCGGTAATGGATGGCAGTGCAAAAGATTTCGTTGAGTGCTTAATCAAAGCTGGAATAAAGATTCAGAGTAAAGAGAGAAGAGTTTTAGAAATAACACGTGCTGTTAATTATACTAATTCTTATAGAGATATCGATATACATGTAATTCCTTCAGATCGTTTTAGGATAACATTTATGGTCGAGTACCCTTTACCTGCTTTAGGTACTCAATATGAAGCAATCTATAATATGGAAGAAGATTTTTCTTTTGAAGTCGCTCCTGCAAGAACTTTTTGTTTTTTAAGTGAGGTGGAAATGCTTAAAGAACAGGGGTTAATTAAGGGAGGAGGGCTAGATAATGCAGTTGTTATTATTGATAAAGAGATTGATTCTATTGAGATGGATCGTTTGAAAGATTTATTTGGTATAGAGCATAATATTATTCAAGGTGCAAACGGTATATTAAATGGTAAAGTATTAAGGTTTAAAAATGAGCCGGTAAGGCATAAGACTTTGGATTTAATTGGGGATTTAGCATTGTTAGGAGTCCCAATTAAAGGACATGTTACTGCAGCTAGAGCAGGGCATGCAAGCAATGTTGAATTTGTTAAAAAATTAAAAAAACATTATTCCAAAGAATTAAAAGCATTAAGAAAGGTATAAGATAATGAACCAATTCAAAAGTCAAACAAAGTTTGACATAAATGATATTATCAAAGTTCTTCCACATAGATATCCTTTTATTCTAATTGATAGAATAGAAATAACAGAACCAGGAGAGCGTTTAATCGCTTTAAAAAACATGACTATTAATGAACCTTTTTTCCAAGGACATTTTCCAGGGCAACCTGTTATGCCTGGGGTTTTATCATTAGAAATTATGGCACAAGCAGGTTCTTTTCTAATGTTAAGTCAAGTTGAAGATCCATTGTCTACTAATATGTTTTTTTCAGCAGTGGAAAAAACAAAATTTAGGAAACCAATTGTTCCAGGTGATCAATTAATAATCCACATGACATTAGCAAAAAAAAAATTGAACCTTTGCAAATTTCATGGTGTTTGTAAAGTTGATGATGAAATTGTTGCTGAAGCTTTTTTTTCAGCTAATCTTGTAAATAGAGCTCGAGAATAAAATTTCAACAATAATTCATCCTACTGCAATAATTGCGGAATGTGCAGAATTAGGGTCTAATGTAGAGGTTGGCCCTTTTTCAGTAATTGAGAAAAATGTAAAGATTGGAGACAATAGTTGCATAGGTAATAATGTTACAATAGCTTGCGATACTATTATTGGTGACAATTGTAAAATTTTTCATTCTAGTTCCATTGGAGAGATCCCTCAAGATTTAAAATATGATGGAGAAAAAACATTTACTAGAATAGGTAACAATACAATAATAAGAGAATATGTTACTATTAATAAAGGAACTAGCGATTTAGGGAGGACAGAAATAGGATCAAATGTTTTATTGATGGCTTCCACTCATGTCGCCCACGATTGTTTAGTTGGTGATAATGTTATTATGTCTAATCTTGCTACGTTAGGTGGACATGTACAAATTGGGAACTGGGCCATACTTGGGGGAGGTGTGTTGGTGCACCAGTTCACTCAAATTGGAGAACATTCATTAATTGGAGGAGGATTTAGAGCTGTTCAAGATGTTCCTCCTTTTATAATTGCTGCAAA
>JAYPLH010000012.1:0-4213 GCA_038365355.1 Fidelibacterota bacterium | reverse complement strand
CCATAAGCCCTATTAATACCAATCGATTATACATTCAGAGTGGTATGTCTTTTAAATCGTTACCAGGTAATAACGATTATTTATATTATCCAGATATAGGTTTTGGATATAAAGTCAGTAAAAACCTTGCTTTAGAAGGGAGTGTTTTTAATCATATTTTGGGTGGTTTATCTGATCAAATAATTAGAGGGGGCGTTCAATATTATTTTGGATCAAGCGATACGTTAAGTTGGGTAAGTTCATTGAAAAAAGTAAGTTATAAATCTATAAAACATTTCAATCTCAATAACATTACATTAGAAATTTCTAAATGGATTAAGTACCGGCATAATTTTTTTAGATTTGGTTTAGGGTCAAATTTTTATACAAAGGATAATTTTTTGTATAAACAGAGAGGACAAATAAACTTTATTTTATTGAATACAATTATCCCAGTAAAATTTTTCCAACTTAGTTTTGAGACAAGGATGAATCTAGATATGCTTTTTTACTCATTTTCATTTCTAAAAGATTTTTATTAATGAAAAAACATATTTCTATATTAGGATCCACTGGCTCGATTGGAGTTAATGCTCTAAAAATTGTTAAATTTCTTTCAAAGGATATAAAAGTTAAATACCTTACTGCAAATAAGAATTACGAGTTATTGATTGAACAGACAAATAAGTATAAACCAAAATCAATATGTTTGGTTGATAAAAAGCTTTATAAAAATCTTAAATTGGGAATTAATACAAAACAAGTGGAAGTATTAGTTGGAAGAGAAGGTTTGATTGAGATATCTAAAAGGGAAGATGTAAATGTCATGCTAAATGGTTTGGTTGGATCATCTGGTATGGAGCCAACTTTATCTGCGATAAAAACAGGAGTAAATGTAGCCTTGGCTAATAAAGAAAGTCTTGTAATGGCTGGTGGTATTATAAATAAAGCAATGGAGTTATCAGGAGCAAAAATTTTCCCTGTAGACAGTGAGCATTCCGCTATCTGGCAATGTCTGGTTGGAGAAAATTTTAATGATATTAGAAGAATTATTTTAACTGGAAGTGGCGGACCATTTAGATCAAGAGATTTAGATACATTTGACGATATTTCTGTAAAAGAAGCTTTAAAACATCCTAATTGGGATATGGGGAAAAAAATAAGTATTGATAGTGCAACAATGATGAATAAATGTTTGGAGGTAATTGAAGCATATTGGCTTTTTCAGCTAGATCCTAAAAAAATTGATATAGTTATTCATCCCCAATCTATTGTTCATTCTATGGTTGAGTTTAATGATGGTTCTATAAAAGCTCAAATGGGTGTACCTGACATGAAGGTTCCAATTCAATATGCCTTAACATTTCCTTCTCATTCAAAATCTCCATGGGAAAAGTTAGATTTTTTATCGTGCGGCGACCTTACCTTTCAAGGCCCAGATTACGATAGGTTCCCCTCACTGCAATTGGCTTATCAGGCTTTAAAAAAAGGTGGGACTGCATCCGCTGCATTGAATTTATCAAATGATTATTCTGTGCAAAAATTTTTAGAGGAAGAAATTATTTTTACAGATATTTATAAAGTTAACTATTCGGCTCTTCAAAACCATCCCTGGGTTAAGCATCCAAACTTGAATGATTTAAGGAATTTGGATGTTTGGGTCAAAAATCATGTAAATGAATTCTGATTCATTGGAACTTAGTTTTTTTTTTATCGTAGATTAATATGACATGACAACGTTTTATGCTTTTATAATACTCCTTGGAGTTTTAGTTACCATTCATGAATTTGGACATTTTATTGCTGCTAGATCAGTTGGTATAAGAGTAGAGCGGTTTTCAGTGGGGGTTCCTCCAAGACTATTTTCTATTACTTCTATCGATGGAGGGTTTTTACTAAATATATTTTTCTTCAAATTAATAAATGGGAAATTAAAATGGCATCCTATTTTCTCGAAAAAAATAAAGAAGGGAAATCGCATAGGGTCTAATACCGAATATGTAATTGCTCTTTTACCGTTGGGTGGGTATGTGAAAATGGCAGGAATGATTGACGAAAGTATGGATACGAACATTAATTATAAGAGTGATGAATTTCAATCAAAAACCTTATTCCAAAAAATATGGGTCTTAAGTGCGGGGGTTATAATGAATACTCTCCTTGCAGTAATTGTTTTTTCCTTACTTGGATTCTATAATGGTACTCCAAAAACTAACGATGAACCTATTGTTTTTGAACTGCAAGAAAATATGCCTGCTGAAAAAGCAGGGGTGCTTCCTGGCGATAGAATTATATCAATTAATTCTGAAGGAATTAGCACTTGGGGTGACATGACAAAGATCATTCATTCTAACCCCAATAATCTTCTTTCATTTAAAATAAAGAGGGGTATTGATATATTAGACTTTGATATCAAAACCTCTGAATATGCCGTACCTTCAAAAAGTGCTATAGATACCATTGGGATAATCGGTATAGCGCCTGAAGTATATTACGAAGATATCTCTTTTATTAAAGCATTGTCAAATGGTGTTAGTCAGACTATTTCAAGTTTTGGTTTAATAATTTATAGTTTACAAATGTTGGGCTCCGGAGCTGCTTCTATATCTGATCTTGGCGGTCCAATTATGATTGCACAGTTAGCAGGTCAAACAGCTGAAGCGGGCATTACTCCTTTTTTAACTTTCATGGCACTTTTGAGCGTAAATTTAGCATTTTTAAATATTTTGCCTATTCCTGGGCTAGACGGTGGTCACATTTTTATACATTTGATTGAAGCTATTTTACGTAGGCCATTAAAATTAAAAACCCGTATTGTCATTCAACAAATTGGAATGGCGTTATTATTAATGTTAATGGTTACTGTTATTATGCAGGATATAACTAGACTTTTTAACTGATAATCTTATCAAGTTCTAGCACTAGATAACCATACTTTAGTTTTAATCTAATTTTTACCGGATATTTTTTTAGGTCATTAGAGAACATTACATCGAGTTCTGCTTTATTTTTGAATTTTTTATTATCTTTTCTTTGTGGTGAAATGGTAAAGCAATTGTACTTTCCAGCGGGAACATTGGCTACTTCATTTTCTCGAACTATTAAATCTAATAGGACAGTTTTATTGTTTTGAATTAAAGAGATTTCTTTATTTTTAAACTTTTGAATGTCGGCTTTACGAAAAAAATAAAACAAAGAAAAGGGAGATTGGGTATTTTTTTCTATTTGTAAAGTATCATTGTTTATTAATGCAAAGTTACTTTTTCTATTAAAGTGAACCGTTGTTGATTTTTTAAACTTTCCTTCACTTATTTTCTCATGAATTTTGATTGGCAAAAATGTTTTTATATCTATCCATAAATTAATTTCATCATCTATCGGGAAAATGTAGTTAATGGGTCCCTTACTTTTTGCCCTAAATCGAATATGATACACACTATCAATACCAATAACCTCTTTTTTTATGGTTTTTAGGCTTGCGCTAGCAGCGTGAATACCACGAAAAGATGCATTATATAAAAGAGTTTCTCCAACCTTTAAGGGCAAAGAATTTCCTAAAGCTAACGAAAAGGATAGATAAAATAAATATTTTTTTATCAACGTAGTTGTTTCCAAGAACCATTTTCGAATAAAAATATTTTTGATCCAACGCCATTAATTATACCATCGTCTATTATTAAATCAATATCACTTATAAATTCATTTGAAATATCATCTGGTTTAGTAAGTGGTTTTTCTCCGGTTCGATTTACGCTTGTGCTGGTAATTGGGTTTGGGAATAACTTTGATAACTTCTTACAAAATAAATGATCAGGTACTCGAATGCCTACAGTGTTTTTATTACCTGCTATTAGGTTGGAGCAAATATTATTTTTGATTGGAGCAATAACAGTATTTCCATTTTTTAGTTTGTTTTTAATTGTTGCTTTATGATTTTTTTTTACAAACATCCAATCAATAGCAGTTCTCCTATTTGGTGCTATTACACTAATTGGTCCGGATCTGTTTTTTATTTTATTTAGTTTCCTAATGGATTTCTCATTTTTAGAGTCGCAACCCAGTCCATATATTGTATCTGTTGGGTAGGCAATTATTCCTCCTTTATTAAGGACATCGCATGCCTCTAAAACTGCATTTAGGGCACTGCTTTTAATAAATTTTTTCATGTTTTTTTAGTTTTCCACCTTCTGTGGAACCAAAAGTATTGATCTGGATATTGTTTTATATAGGATTC
>JAYPLH010000182.1:0-4072 GCA_038365355.1 Fidelibacterota bacterium | reverse complement strand
ATGTTAATTAAATTTTTAAAATATTTTCTTATTTTTATTAATTTTTTAATTTTACCGACTGCTCATGCTTTTAGTAATGGAATAAAAGAAACTTCTTCGAACATAGAAAATATTAAAAACATGTTTTCTCCCGAGACTATTGGAGAGTTATTCGTTTATCCGAATCTGATAAAAGATTATTCATTGTCAGGAGTATCAATAGTTGAGTTCTATGTAGGTAATGATGGAAAAATTAATGAAATTGAAATTGTAAAATCCCTTGGACAGCCATTTGATGATGCAATTTTTAATGGATTAGACACTTTTGCTACTCAAGGAATTATTCAAAGTAAAATTTCTAAAGGTTTTCGATACAGACTCCCAATTTACTTCAAAAATTAAACTTTTTAATTACGGCTATTATACGCTCCATGCCGCAATTAGCTTAAAACCTCACATCCGTGGGGTTTTTTGTTTGTATTATGATGAGTAAATTTCATTATGCATAATATTATTCTAAAAAGTCTTTTAACTATCCCACTTTTTTTTACTGTTCTTTTTTCTGGCGAACCTTTAAGTATTGGTTTTTGGAATGCAGAGAATCTTTTTGATTTAAAAAACGATCCCAATAAAAATGATGATGAATTTGCATTGGGAGGACGAAAAAATGTTGATCAAAAAATTTACGATTTAAAAATTAAAAATTGCTCCGAAGTAATTTATGATTTAGATGTTGATATTTTGGGCATATGTGAAGTTGAAAATATTCAAGTTTTAAACGATCTAAACATAGCTTACCCAAAACGTAATTATAATATTATTCATTATGATTCTCCTGATAATCGAGGGATTGATAATGCTTTATTATATGATAAAAGTCGTTTTTCAATTATTTCTAGCAAAGCCATCCTCAACTCACTAGACAATGGTGGAAAAACAAGAGACATACTTTACGTATTAGGAGAGTTTCAAAATACATTACTACACATATTTATTAACCACTGGCCTTCTAATTATGGAGGGAAAGAAAAATCAATACCCAAAAGAACATCTACCGCAAAATTGGTTATAAATGAAATAGAAAAAATTAGACAGGATGACAAGTATGCGGAAATTATTTTATTGGGCGATTTTAATGAAGATCCGAAAGATATAAATATGCAGATGCTAGAGGATGCCGGACTATATAGTTTAATGAAACCGTTGATGGGAAAACCGAAGGTTGGTACATATGTGTATAGAAATAAAGATTATTTTTACGATCAAATAGTTATAAATAAACAACTTAATGATGAAGAGGGACTATCAATAGTAAATAATTCTCTCTACATTCTTGATTTACCTAAATATAGACAGCAAGAAGGAAATTACAGCCACTACCCTTTTCGATTTTGGGCTGGCAATAGATTACTAGGTGGGTATTCAGATCACTTAGCTATTAAGGTAAAGATCAAAAAAAATTGAATAAAGATGTTGTATAATATTGGTGATAATATTCACATTAATTATAGATAATACTTTACTTTTTCATAATTAATGTTAGTAATAATGGAATGACAATGGATCGAAGAACTTTTATTTCTCTAAGCACGATGTTACCTTTTTTTGGTATCACCAATTTAATTAGCTGCTTTTCGAAAGAATCAATAACTAATCCTAATCTTAAAATAGATCCCAATAATATTATTGATTTACATCCTTCATTAACATATAAAATAATTTCAGAAAAAGATTTAAAAATGTCTGATGGATTTAAAGTTCCAGGATTAGCCGATGGCATGGGAACTTTTTTAGTTGACAATAATATAGTTTTAGTTAGAAATCATGAAATAGTCCCTCAACATGGTTTGAAAGTTGGACCTTTCCAAAATGTGAATGAACAAATTGCTCTTCTAGGATCTAAACATTATGACGAAAAAGCAATTGGTGGAACCACTAATATTGTTTTAGAAAAAGACTCTAAAAAAGTCATAAAAGAATATTTAAGCCTTAGTGGAACCATGCAAAATTGCGCAGGCGGTGTTACTCCGTGGAATACTTGGTTATCCTGCGAAGAGAATGTTAATGTTAAAAGAAATGCAGAAATTCCACACGGCTATGTTTTTGAAGTAGATCCAAGTAAACCAACTTTAGAAGATCCTAGACCTCTTAAAAAAATGGGAAGATTTAATCATGAAGCTGTGGCATTTGATAAATTTAACAACGCATATTTAACAGAGGACAGAAGCGATGGTCTTATATATAAATTTGTGTCAAAAAGTCCAAATAATTTGGAAGATGGTGAATTATTTGCTCTAAAAATAAAAGGTCTAACAGATTCACGTAACTGGGAGCAATCGCAAACTACATTGAATATATCTTATCAAGTAGAATGGGTGAAAATAGAAGATTATGACCCTGATGAAGATACTGTTAGGCATGAGGGAATATCTAAAGGCGCAACGGTTTTTGCTAGACCAGAAGGAATAATTTCTGATAATGAATCTGTATACATTTGTTGCACTAGTGGTGGGCATCTAAAAAAAGGGCAAATATTTAAAATTAATCCAATCTCATCTCAAGAAAGCTTATTAGAACTTTGGTATGAGGTTCAGGATACCGCCTCATTAAATATGCCTGACAATATAGTGATAGCTCCATGGGGAGATCTAATTGTTTGCGAGGATAACTCAGAAAGAAATAGACTTTGGGGACTAACACCTAGTGGGTCTCCTTACCTAATAGCGCAGAATAGCTACTCAGGATCAGAATTTGCAGGAGCATGTTTTTCTCCCATTGATAATACTATGTTTGTTAATATTCAAGGAAATGGTCTTACGCTTCTTATAGATGGAAACTGGAATTCCGTTGTGTCCTAATTTTATTTAGGACATTAATAGAGTGCAGTCAGATATTCATATCTTATTATAAAAATGTAAATATTTTCCTTTATTTTGGCTCAATCATATCCTTTTTTGTTTGAGTCTTGATGGGTATATTGATATTAAAATAAAAATATCAATATTATATTCTTAAATATTTTGACCTTTATTGCAAAAATAATCTTATTTATAGTACTTCTACTTTCCCATTCAAATTTATTTTCAAATGGGCCATACTCTACTCAGACAATGACGGAGCAAGACGGTCTAAGAAATGGTCCAGATTATTCAGAGGCACTACTTTATTATTCTTTAGAGGCACCCAGCCCTCTTCCTGTAGTGGTACTCATTCCTGGTTTTACAAATTCGATATCTGCTATTCAAGATTGGGGACCTTTTCTAGCTTCCTATGGTTATGCCACATTCCTTGTGAATGTGAACTCATTTTTTGAGCCTCCATCTTCAAGAGCAGAAGCATTATTAGATGGCATTGTTACAATGAAAGTTGAAAATGAAAGGTTAGGCTCTCCATTGTTTGGAAATTTAAACATTGAAAATTTTACCGTTGGGGGCTATTCGATGGGCGGAGGTGGTGCACAGATAGCAGCTCAACAAGATTCCTCAATAAAAGCTGTAGTTGCATTAGCTGCTTGGCTTGACAATCCTAGCATTACTGTAAATAATAACACCTCAATTTTATTCATAAGCGGTGAAAATGATAATATAGCTCCAAATAACTACCACACTGATCTTTTTTATAATAATACACCTGAGGATACAGATAAATTGCTTTATGAAATCGCAGGAGGATTTCATAGCACGGTATCAAGCCCATATAATGATGAAGAAATGGGATTAAAAACCTTATTTTGGATTGAAAAATATATTTTAAATGATTTTTCCAACTGTGATTCTTTAATAACTCAACCTTCTTCTGCATCCAAATTTTTAACTAACTTAGATTGCACTGTAGAAACTATAGGAGACATTACGCAGGATGGGATAACAAATGTTTTAGATTTAGTTTTACTTATTTCATGGATAATTAATGGAATTAATCCTTCAGATCAAGATATGGAAGTTGCAAATGTTATGAATGATAGCAATTTAGATATCTTTGATATTATATTGCTTGCAGAAGTTATATCGTCAAATCTATAAAATATTTGATTTAATTAAAAATTACTGCAATTGAAGTCGTATCATTTTTTATAAGATAAAGATTAAGTTTT
>JAYPLH010000181.1:0-4073 GCA_038365355.1 Fidelibacterota bacterium | reverse complement strand
TTTATTCACTACTTTTAGAGAATCATCTCATTATTTTTACTTTTACAAAAACTGGTAGGTAATCTGATATATGATTTTCATTGTCCAGCTTTTTATCTATATGTTGATGCAAAATTGTTTAAAAACCCTTTAAAAATATGTAGTCTATTTTCTTAATAATTTCTTGATTGTTTAAGAAATTATTAAACTTACCAGCAGGACCTTGAAGAGTAAATATGAATGCCCAGGTACTAAACTATATTTGCTAAATAAGGTATTAGTATTACCTCCTCTAAAATATGAATCTTCATATTTAGAATCAAAATAGATTAGATTTTGTATCTGACTTTCCGGCTCAATAACATTAACTCCAAAAGAAACTTCTAGTAGTAATATGTAAAAATATTTTTTCACTACTTTAAAAGGATCATTCTTTTTGTTTCTTTGAACCCATCTGCTTGAATGGTATAAATATACAATCCCGCGGAAACGGTGCTATTCAATTCATTTTTAGCATTCCATTGAACTGTTTTAAACCCTGGGTTTTGAATACCATTTACAAGCGTCTTCACTTTTCTTCCCATCATATTATAAACAGAAATATTAACCATGCTAATATTTGGCAGATCATATTTTATCGAAGTTACAGGGTTAAATGGGTTCGGATAGTTTTGATGAAGAGAAAAACTGAGTGGTATCTGATTTCCGTTTAATGTACCAGAATTTGCAACATTTAAAAATTCAAAAGTATTTGTATTTACTTGAGACGCTTGATAAATCTCTTTAGTAACTTTATCTTGAATTATCGCAATAATTTTAATTTGATTAGTATCCCATGGTTTATCATGAAAATCAAAGATACCGTGGTAAGTATAATCCAATACCCCTTCTTGTGCAAACATCGAATCAGTCTTCCAAACTCTTACAACATTATTTGCAAAATCTATGGAATCTCCAATTCCCTGGTATGTCCAACTAGTAGATATACTATCCTCCACTATAAATATATGTAAATCACGGTCATTATCGGTAAAAGGATATTCATTTAAAACATTGACTGAGTAAGATACTGTCGAACCATTTTTCGAGCCATTAATTGAAAGATTATAGTCCGATTTCATGCCTCTTAAGTTTTGAAAAACACTATCGTACCTACCATAATTATCCCATTCAACATTTGCACCCACTATAATATCAGTGCCATTAAAAACCTCAGAGGGTATAAAAACAATATCGTAAAGACTACCTCTAACACTTGTGCAAGTGCTATCACCAGCTTTAATGCAATCATCCTCATTAAAATATGAATTTTGAACCTGCCATTGGATTGAAATTATTTCATCTGGATTATCGTCAATCAAATCCCGAACTGCAAAACTACCAACAGGGCAATAAGGACACCACTCAGCTGCGGTAAAGTCTTCAATTAAAACCATTCTGTCATAAATTTGCATATCACTTGATCGACCGATACCAGTTAATGAAACTTGTATATCAGTTCCCATATTTGACTCAATTGTCATTTCCGTAGAATAAATATTATTTTCATTAGATGTGGGTTGAAAAACAATGTTAAAACTATTGGAATCGCTTGGCGGAGTAGTATGCGGAAATATTGTTTCAGAACCAACACTGAAAGCATCCGCAGGATTAAAATAGACGTTCGTAATGTGTAAATCTGAGACTCCAATATTATGAAAATCAAATGACATATTTGAGGATTCACCAAACATTACCTCTCCAAAATCAAACTCGTTCGAGTATTCAGAAATTATTGGCATTGTTACATCGCCCTCTGGTGATATTTGAATGTCATCAATGTGTAAATTCTGTAAGTAAATACTGGTATATTTTATAGCAACATGAACATTCTGACCAGCGAACATTGAAAGTTCTTCAATATGTTCATTCCATTCACCTTCTGAAACCACAAATTCATCAAACCAAATAAAATTATCAGTATCTGGCCCATTTGTAGATACTCCTACCATAAAAGATTCCGGAGATAACCCGCTCCAAAAAGTCCAATTGGTAATATAAAACATGCTGAAGGTTGCTCCAGAGGACGGTATATATACTTGAGGTGTGATTATATATTGCGTATAGTCACCAGATTCGGCTGTCCAGTATGAATTAAATTTAGCTGCATAAATACCAGAATGAGCTCGCGAATCTGATTGTGTAACACTGTTGTTTGAATTATTTGAAAATATTGTCCAACCAGATGGTGGGAATTCATCTTCAAAACTTTCAAATATAATGTCATCTGAGCCACTTCCTTGGACATAAATTTGATCTGATTCACCAGTTTCACTGTTGGTAAATATCACATAACCCTCATCATAATCGAATGAACCGTCAGATTGATTATGCGCCTCACTTGGCGTATATGTAATAGTAATAATCTCCTCCTCACCAGATAGTACAGTACCATCAAAATTGCCAATTTCAAAATGTGAATTATTTGAAGTAAGAGTCCCAATCAAATCTCCTTCTCCACCATTTCCGATAATTAGATCTAAAGATGAGGAAGATTGGATATATGTTAAAGGAAAATTTAGTGTATCTGCAGATAGGTACGCATCAGGCTCTGGTTCTAAAACAATAGAGGGTCCCTCAACATGATCTATGTATAAATAATGTTTCCAAAAGCTAGTATATCGTATTGATACATAAATCTCCTGCCCCTCATAATCAGAGAGGTCTTCAACGTGTTGTACCCATACTCCAGCACTGCCATTTTCGCGTGTAAACTCTGGACCATACGTAAAGGATTCAGGTGATTGGTCTGTAGTAGAAATACCGACCATAAACTTTTCACCGGACCAATCACTTTGATCATGCCAGAAGGAAAAGGTTTCTCCCTCTCCTACATTTAGTTTTGGTGATATCATGTATTGATCTTGAGTTTGAACCCCAAAAGGATCAAAGACCGCCTCTTTTGAACAAAACCTAGAGGAGTAATCTCCACTATAAGATGTTGAGGAGGACCTAGAGATATCGTTTAACCAGTTATTAGAGAAAAAATACCATTTATAAGGCGGAAAAACCTGCCATTCAAAACTTTCCGAAAGCGATCTACTATTTCTGGAATTTATATTTACATTATTTGAAGAAGTTATAATGTCAAAAGATTCTTGTAATTGAATCTGAATATTATTTTTCTCTTTCGCGGTTTGAATACTTTCTATTGAAATTTGTTCTTCTTTTATGCGCTTTAAAACATTGTTTTTAGGTTCGTACTTATCTTTTAACTCCCCATATGTAATAGAAAAAATAAGTGCTATAAAAATAGATGGATTTCGAAACATACTAATTACCCCATGAGTTATTATTTCATTGTTAGGTTTTAATCATAGTCGTGTACATAATTTTTTCTGACATGAATCAATTCATTATTTTTACTTCTACAAAAACTGGAAGGTGATCTGAAATATGATCTCCACTTTCTAGTTTTTTATCTATATGTTGATGAGAAATCGTTTGAAAACCCTTAGAAAACACGTAGTCAATTCTCTTAATAATTTCTTGATTGTTCAAGAAATTATTAAATGTCCCAACAGGTCCTTTGTGTTCTATTTCGTAATCTCTTTTTGTATCTCTTAGTTTTTGTATTAAAATATCAATTACTTTTGAATTTTCTTCAGCATTAAAGTCCCCAATTAAAAGTACCGGATCTTCATTTATATTTAACATTTGAATTTTTTCAAGTAATAATTTTGCAGACTCCTCTCTTGCAGTATTTCCAACGTGGTCAAAATGAGTATTAAATACCCAGATTTTATTTCCATCTTTTATGTTCTTTAATAATGCATATGTACAAATCCTTTCTAAGGCTGCATCCCAACCTATCGATACTTTATCAGGATTTTCTGAAAGCCAAAAAGTAGATTCTTCTAATAATTTATATTTTTTTTCGTTGAAAAAAATTGCACAATATTCACCTTTTTTGTTTCCATCGTCCCTACCCACTCCAACATACTTATGATGACTCATTTTAGAATCTAAAAATTCCACTTGATGAATTAACCCCTCTTGGATACCAAGAATATCAGGGGAGTGTTTATGAATAAGCTCAATCATTGCATCTTTTC
>JAYPLH010000180.1:0-4084 GCA_038365355.1 Fidelibacterota bacterium | reverse complement strand
GAAGCATTTGAGCATGATACGAGATCAAAAATTAGAAAAGGTTTAAAAGAAACAAGTTTGGTATCAAATATTACAAATGCTTTACCATTTGGAGCAGAGGTAGCAGTGCTTATGAGTAATGATTCCATGTTTCCTGCAGATCGTAATGTTGAACAATTAAGCTTTTTTAGAGACACTCTTGCAACTTTAGGAGCATTACTACCCACAGATAGCTTGTATATAATTAGGAGATGTAAAAATCTCTCTCCTGATAGTAGTAATGGTATTTACATATTCAACGTAATGACAGATTTTTCAGAATGTATAGATGGAACTCCTTATATAATTAAAACAAGTGGATCTGGAGTAGATACAGTTATTTCATATGTAGATACATTATTTAAATTTTTATTACCCAACCCAACAGAATACTATCTATCTGGCGGGGATACTACAATTTATCATTACTTCAACTATGACTCCGTAAATAATGTGTATTTAGATAGTGTGGAATATGCTGATGGGATGGTTGTCGCGCCTGGAACAGGGACATATTTTAGTACAATAGACACCTCAAAAATAAAGTTATTAACGGGATATGGAGATAACTATACAATGCCAAGATTTTTTTTACCAGGCACTGGTAATACAGGTGTGTTTTTATCTGTTCATGATTATCTTGACATTAGCTCTTTTATCACCTTTACATTAAGTAGTGATGGTGCATTAGGTAGTCCCTCCAATGAACTTTTCATTACTTACCCAAATGGTGGACAAACTTTTATGAATTCCGATTCAATAGAAATCCTTTGGAGCTCTTTTGGTAATACAAATGAAACCTTAGATTTATGGTATTCTACTAGTGATGCTTCAGATTCTACCTTTGATTCAACTAAATACCTTCCTAGAAATTGTACTGTGACAGAGGGGTGGGTTGAAATTGTTTCAGGTATTGAAAATACTGGTTCTTATAAATGGAGTCTAAATGGAGTTCCAATAACCGATTATCTCAGGATTAAAATTATAGAATCAAAATCCTCTCCGGCATGTGATATTAATGGACATTACGTAAAAATTATAAGCCCCGCTAGATCTGCAGGCAGGAATAAAATTGTATCAAATAGAATACAATTAAATTCGAGGAATAAATGAAAAAAATCATAAGTATACTAATTATGATTTCCTGTCTATTCTCTCAATCGAAAAGAGATCCTAGAGCTGTTGCATTAGCTGGCAGTTATACAACAATAGCAAATGGAATATTTAGTGTTGGGTACAACCCTGGCTTAATTGGATTACAGCAAAATCGACCACTTACTATCCAAGGTTTCCAATTAGATTTTGGAATCGTGGGAAATTTTTTTTCCATTGAAAATATTGCCAAATATAGTGGAGATACTTTATCAACAAGAGATGTTAATAGGTTTATTAATAACTTGGAACAGCAGGATGGGCTTACTTTTTTTATGGATACCCACATGCCAATACCTTTAATTAATATTTCTAAAGGCAACTTAGCATTTTCTGCTAATAATATATTATTGCAAAACTATAAACTTCCCATTGGTCTTTTAGAACTTATATTTTATGGGAATGCAAAAAAAACCAATCTAGACCTTGAGTTTAGTTATGAAATTTTGGGAATGAATGAGTACGGACTTTCTTTTGGAATACCTTTTAGATATATGTCATGGGGAATTACAGCAAAATACATGCAGGGACTTTTCTTCTTGGGCGTGGATGAAGATTCTTCTTCTTCAAGTTTGCTCACTGACGATTTAGGTATCTATGGCAATGGTAAATATATTATTAAACAGGGTGTTGGTGGATCAGGATTTGGATTGGATATTGGTGTGGCTTCAAGACCCTTAAATGGATGGAATTTTGGTTTATCTATTATTAATGTTATGGGATCCATTCGTTGGGAGCAAGGTGGTGATGAATCAAATTCAAGTATTAACCCCCTTACGAAAAGTTTTTATCCATTTAAATGGGGAGATGATGAGTTATCTTCAGATGAATATATTGAATACACTTTTACTATTGATACAATTAGAGTGGATAAAATGTCTAACGATTCTCTATTTAAAAATGAGACAAGGTTTCTTAAAATACCATCAAATGCAAAAGATTTTATCACGAGAGTACCAGCTACATTTCGAGCAGGAGTATCAAAAAAGTTCGATAATTTTTTAATTGCATCGGACATGGTTGCAGGATTTGAAAATAGGTATTACTCTAGAAAACAATGGAAATGGTCCATCGGTACAGAATGGACACGTATGCCATCCTTGCCATTGAGAATTGGTTTTGGTTGGGGTGGAGGTGATATGAAAGAATTAGGCGTTGGTTTTGGTATGAAAAAGAGTGTGGTTATGTTTGATTTCGGGTTTGCATTTCGAAATGGTATGTGGTTACACACTATGAAAGGATTAAATTTATCTTTTGGGTTTACTTATGTTGGGAAAGAAGAAAAAGAGGAGATTCTTAATGAAAAAGGTCCATCACCAAAAAAATAATTCTACTATGTTCGTGATTTCCAAAATAATCCAATACCGATAAGTAAAAAAATAATATTTCCCATCCATGCTGAGATTATTGGAGATAAAACTCCTTTGAATCCTAGAGATTGCCCAAATTTTATAAAGGCATAGTAACCAAAAATAACAAATATACTTGCTCCTGCTCCAAAAGAGATTCCACCTTTTTCTTTAATGATTACAAGTGGAATGCCGCATAAAACAACTATCAAGTTTGTAAATGCAAATGAAATTTTTAGATATCTAGTCACCTCCCATTTTATAGTTTCTACCCCGTTTCTTTTTAATTTTTTTATCATATCAGTTAAAGCGAAAAAATCAAGTTCGTCTGGTTTCCTTGCTTGCTGATATATATCCTTAGGAAAAAAACCAAGATCAATAAGCGTATCTTTTTTACCAATAGAAACTTCTTTTTCTTTCCCCTCTTGATCAAAAAGCCGAATGGAATAATTATTGATTGACCATTTCTCTTCTTTATTTTTCCAGTTAATTTGTTTTGCATCAATTCTTTTTGTTATTGTTTCACGTCCAAGATCAACTAAAGTCAAATCATAGCCTTTTTCCTTTTGAACTGAATATTTTGTAAGTGAAATATGAGTTTTTAAGTTTTTTTGAAAAATAAGATTTTTAAGGGTGTTCTTTATTTTATGTCTAGATTTTCTTTTCACATAATCTCTATCAATGTCAAAACGTTTCTCGTTTCCATGGGAGACTAATTTATTGTCAAGTAAGAAAGAGAAACCAGATAACACAAATCCACTTAAAATTAATGGTATGGCCACCCTATAAATACTGATTCCAGATGCTTTCATGGCTGTCCATTCATTTCGTTTCACAAGATTGCCTAAACTTACGACTGTAGAAATGAGAACAGACATCGGAAGTCCTATGCTTAAAAAATAAGGTAGAGAATAAACATAATATTCTAAAATAATGTTTTTCGGAACATTATTATCCAAAAATCGGTCAAGATTTTCAATTAGATCTACAACTAAAAAAATAGAAAGAAAACCCACAATTGAAAGAAAGAGAATTACCAAAAACTGGCTGAGTATGTATAGGTCTAATTTTTTTAGCATTAAATTCTATGAGATAGTGACTGAATTTGATTATAATGTAGCAATAATAAAATGGTATTGAATGCAAATTTATAAAACGCTAGACTCTCTATTTTCTTCCCTTGCAAGTGCTCTTTGGGGAACACCTCTCGTTATTTTACTTTTAGGAGGTGGATTATATTTTGCGATTATTAGTCGAATGGTTCCAATTTTATATTTCAAGCATGCAATTCAAATTTTATTAGGAAAATACGACTCAGAGGATGATCCAGGTCAAATTACCCATTTTGAAGCATTATCTAGTGCTTTAGCAGGTACAGTTGGTATGGGAAATATTGCTGGAGTAGCGGTGGCGATTCATACTGGAGGTCCAGGCGCTGTATTTTGGATGTGGATCACTGCGATATTAGGAATGAGTACAAAATTTTTTACATGTACTCTTGCTGTAATGTATAGAGGATATGATGATAAAGGTGAAATTCAAGGAGGAGTCATGTATTTTATTGA
>JAYPLH010000179.1:0-4130 GCA_038365355.1 Fidelibacterota bacterium | reverse complement strand
ACTCCAATTGCTATTGAATTAAAATGTATAGCAACAATTGATTAGAAGCATTAATGAACCTACTCCCTCCTATTAATTTTAAGAATTGGATTGAAGAAAATAGACATCTTCTAAAGCCTCCAGTAGGCAATAAAGTTGTCTATGAAAATAGTGATTTTATGATCATGGTCGTAGGTGGGCCTAATTCACGGAAAGATTATCATGTGGATCCAGTAGAGGAATTCTTTTATCAAGTAGAGGGTGATATGGTTCTCAGAGTTATGGATAATCATAACAGGGTTGATATTACCATTAAGGAGGGGGAGATATTTATACTTCCAAAAAATATTCCACACTCGCCCCAGAGGTTTCAGAATACGGTAGGATTGGTAATCGAATACAAGAGGGAAGAAGGAGCTTTAGACGGTTTTCAATGGTATTGTGATCATTGTGATAATCTTCTTCATGAAGTAACTCTAGACTTAGAGGATATAGTTGCTCAGCTTCCACCGTTATTTGATTCTTATTGGAATGATATTCAGGCAAGAACTTGTACTAAATGTGGATCCATTCAGAATCCACCAAGTTGATTTGTTTTGGTAGTTGACATACACACTCATATTCTTCCAAAATATCTTCCTGATCTGGAGAAAAAGTTTGGATATGGTGGATGGGTAAGTCTAGATCATAATTCAAATGGAACTGCAAATATGATAAAGGATGGGAAACAATTCCGTGTGGTAGAATGCAATTGCTGGGATCCTTCTGCTCGGTTGGCTGATTGTCAAAAAAGTGGTGTGGACTTGCAGGTGCTTTCAACCATCCCAGTTATGTTTAGCTATTGGGCACAGCCGAAACATGCTCATACACTTTCAAGAATACTCAATGATGATATAGCTTATACTATTCAAGAAAACCCTAAAAGATTTGTAGGCTTAGGTACGATACCAATGCAGGATGAGAAATTAGCAGTAAAAGAATTAGAACGGTGCATTCAGCAATTAGGATTTTCTGGTGTGCAAATTGGGTCAAATATCAACGGAGAGAATTTAAGCTCTCCTAAATTCTTCCCAATATTTGAAGCTGCGTCAGATCTAAACGCCTCTATATTTGTACATCCATGGGACATTATGGGAAAAAATCAGATGGAAAAATATTGGCTGCCTTGGTTAGTAGGAATGCCAGCAGAAACAAGTAGAGCAATTTGTTCTATGATTTTCGGTGGTGTTTTTGAACAACTACCTAAACTAAGAGTGGCATTTGCACATGGGGGTGGAGCATTTCCGGCAACTATTGGGAGAATTCAACATGGCTTTGATTCTCGTCCAGATCTATGTGCTATTGATAACAATGTGAATCCTGTGGATTATTTAGGAAAGTTCTGGATTGATTCATTGGTACATGATTTTGATGTGCTAGAATTCCTTATCAATAAAATTGGAAATAAAAAAATTGCCATGGGTTCAGATTATCCATTTCCTCTTGGCGAAACAGAACCAGGATCCCTCATCAATAATTCAAATTTTAGCAAGGAAATTAAAGAAAATCTTCTTTACAAGAATGCACTTGATTGGTTAGCATTAAAAAATACTTTTATTGAATGATGTATAAAAACACTGAAATATTTGCCCAAAATCTTGACGAAACGGATAAGCTTGCAAAACATCGTAATGATTTTTTTTATCCTAAAGATAATAACAAAAATGAATTGATTTATTTTGCTGGAAACTCTTTAGGACTTCAGCCTAAAAGAGCTTCAGATTACTTAACAAAAGAATTGTCTATCTGGTCAGAAAAAGGTGTGCTTGGGCAAGAAGAAAGATGGATTGAATATCATGAGAGATTAACTGATTCTACTGCAAAGTTAGTTGGTGCATTATCTTCGGAAGTAGTTGTTATGAATGCACTAACAGTAAATATTCACCTGCTTTTGATTTCCTTCTATCAACCAAAGGAAGCCAAATATAAAGTAATCATTGAAAAGGATGCTTTTCCTTCGGACTACTATGCAGTGCAGAGTCAAATAAAATTACATGGATTTGACCCCAAAAAAGCATTAATAGAACTCACTCCCAGGGAAGGCGAAAATATTTTACGCCATGAGGATATTATTTCAACAATCGAATCTCATAGAGACGAAATTGCTTTGATTTACTTAGGGGGAGTTAACTATTACACTGGACAGTCTTTTAACTTAAAAGAAATAACAAAAGTTGGTAGAGAAAATGGATCTATAGTTGGATTTAATCTTGCACACAGTGCAGGTAATTTGTTACTAAGCTTACATGATTGGGACGTAGACTTTTCTGCATGGTGTACATATAAATACCTTTGTGCTGGTCCTGGAAGTCCATCCGGTGTTTTTATACATGAGCGACATCATAAATGGAATGGTCCGAGGTTACATGGTTGGTGGGGACATAACAAAGATTCTAGATTTGAAATGTCATCCACATTTGATCCCATTAATACTGCTGAAGGTTGGCAAATTAGCAATGCACCTATTATGGGTATGGTTCCTCTTCTAGCTTCTTTAGATATTTATAGCAAGGCTGGAATAAATTCAATTCGGGAAAAAGGGAAAAATATTTCGTCTTATATGGAATTTTTAATTCATCAAATGATACCATCTGTGCATATTATCACACCAGAGGATCGAGGATGTCAACTTTCTCTGGTAATTCATAAAGGAAAAAAGGTACATGATTGTCTTTTGGGAAAAGGTGTAGTTTGTGATTGGAGAAATCCCGATGTAATCCGAGTTGCTCCACATCCACTCTATAACTCGTTTGTTGAAGTGTTTAATTTTGTAAAAATTTTGAAGAACGCAATTGAAAACTAAAGAACATATCTCTCTTATTGGTGCGGGTTTATCTGGCCCCGTAATGGCATCTTATTTGTCATCAATAGGTTTTTCAACTGATGTATATGAATCGAGATCAGATATGAGGACAAATTCAACATCAGCTGGTAGATCCATAAATCTTGCCTTATCAGCTAGAGGCATTAAGGCTCTAAAAGATATAGGTGTTTATGAAAAAATAAGATCAATTCTCATACCCATGAGTGGCCGCATGATTCATGATGAAAATGGGAATGTGCAATTTCAGCCTTACGGTCAAAAAAAGAATGAAGTTATTTATTCAGTATCAAGATCCAATTTGAACAAAACATTGATGGATTATGCAGAAAGTACAAACAGTGTTAAAATTAATTTTGATCATGAGTTACAAGGTATTGATTTAAAAAAACTCAAACTACGTTTTAAGAATAAGAATATACCTTTTAACAGAATTTTAGGCTCTGATGGTGCTTCTTCAAAAGTAAGAGACTTTATAAGTAAAAATTCAGATGCTTCTTTTTTAAAAAAACCTTTAGGCCATGGATATAAGGAGCTTACAATTCCTCCAGATAGTAATGGTGAATTTCAATTAGACAGCAATTCTTTGCATATTTGGCCCAGAGGAGAATTTATGCTGATTGCCTTACCAAATTATGATCGGTCTTTTACTTGCACATTGTTTTTGCCAATGGAAGGAGATAATAGTTTTTCTTATCTTAATTCAGAAAAAAAGGTATTAGAATTTTTTAAAAAATATTTTCCGGACACCTTACAATTGATCTCAGATCTTCCAGGTGAATATCAGAAAAGGCCTGTTGGGAAATTAGGCTCTATATATTGCAGTAAGTGGCATTACAATGACCGTGCCGCAATTTTTGGAGATGCTGCTCATACTATTGTACCGTTTTTTGGTCAAGGTATGAATGCGTCCTTACAAGATTGTACGGTAATGCATTCCTTTGTAAAAAAATATGATGGCAACTGGGATAAAATATTTACAAAATTTTCAGAAAAACAGGTCCCTAATGGACATGCGATAGCTGATATGGCTTTAGAAAACTACATTGAAATGCGAGATTCTGTTAATGATCCTAAGTATAAAATCAAAAGAGAGTTAGAGTTTGATTTAGAAAATAAATTCTGGGATCGTTTTGTTCCAAGATATTCAATGGTTTCTTTTCATGAACTACCGTATTCAGAAGTGTATAGAAGAGGTGAAGTGCAATCTAAATTAATGTATTCTTTTATGGGAGGTGATTTAACAAAGAAAAAATTATACGAGCAGATAGAATCAAAGTTGACCCCTATA